>JBAIXJ010000605.1:0-2196 GCA_037916645.1 Opitutales bacterium
GGTGGCGAATCCGCGCCTGGGCGCAGCCGTTCGCGTGGTTCGGCGCCAACGCGCTGACGATCTACCTGGTGAGCAACATCGTGGACTTCGGCCACCTGTCGGAGCGCTTCACCGGCGGCGCCATCGCGACGTGGCTCGACGCGCTCTGGCCGGGCTTCGGCGGCCTCGTGCTCGCCGTGGTGAGCATCGTGCTGTGCTTCCTGCTCTGCCGCTTCCTCTACCAGCGCCGCATCTTCCTGCGCCTGTAGATCCGCCGTCGCGCCGGGAGTCGAGGGGTGACGGGGGCCGCCGCGGGGCGGGTCGGGTGCGCGCGGACGGGCTCCGGTCCGCAATCATAGCTTTCCAACCCGCAGGGGTTCCGCTTTCATCGCTCCACCCGGCATGGCCGCTTCCTCCCAGGAGACTCCTCCCTCTGCTCCGCTCTTCGACTGGCTGACGGCGCGCGGCGCCGGCGTGCTCCTGCATCCGACCTGCCTGCCCGGCGATTTCGGCGTGGGGACGTTCGACAGCAACCTGGACCGGTTCCTCGAGTTCCTCGAGGCGGCGGGCTTCCAGTACTGGCAGCTCTGTCCGCTCGGCCCCACGGGCTACGGCGACTCGCCGTACCAGTGTTTCTCGGCCTTCGCCGGCAATCCCTACCTGATCAACCTGTTCGAGCTGACGCGCCCCGGCCTGCTGCCGCAGGACGCGCTCGGGCCGCTGGTCTTTCTGAACGCCGACCGCGTGGACTACGGCGGGCTCTACCGGATGGTGTGGCCGCTGCTCGGCCGGGCGGCGGAGAACTTTCGCGCCGGACGGGGCGCCGGTCTCTACGGAGACTTCGCGGCCTTCCGGCACGCCAACGCCGAGTGGCTGGAATCCTATGCCTTGTTCCGGGCCCTGAAGGACCATTTTGAAGGCCGGCCGTGGTGGGAGTGGCCCGCCGAGGCGCGCAACCATCGGCGGGCGCGCGCCTCCCGCCTCCGGGGCGACCTCGAAGCAGCGATCGAAACCCACGCCTTCACCCAGTACCTGTTCTTCGGCCAGTGGCGCCGCGTTCGGGCGGCCGCCGGCAAGCGGGGCGTGCGGATCATCGGCGACATCCCGATCTTCACCGCGCGGGACAGCGCCGACGTCTGGGCGGCGCCGCACCTGTTCGAGGTCGACGAGAAAACGGGCCAGCCGCTGGCGGTGGCCGGCGTGCCGCCCGACTATTTCACGGTCGACGGCCAGCTGTGGGGCAATCCGCTCTACCGCTGGGACGTGCATGCGGCCGACGGCTTTGCCTGGTGGCTCGCGCGGCTCCGGGCCGCGCTCGAACTCTATGACGTCGTCCGGATCGACCATTTCCGGGGCTTTGCGGACTACTGGCGCATCCCGTTTCCTGCGGCGAACGCGCGCAAGGGGGAGTGGCAGGCCGGTCCGGGCCTCGCGTTTTTCGCCGCCGTGCGCCGCGCCCTGCCCGCGGCGCCGATCATCGCCGAGGACCTGGGTGAACTCTCGCCCGCGGCCAAGCGGCTGCGGCGCGACACGGGCCTGCCGGGGATGGCCATCCTGCAGTTCGCGTTTGGCGACAAGAAGCCGAATCCCTACCTGCCGCACAACCTGGAGCCCAACAGCGTCATCTATCCCGGCACGCACGACAACGACACCACGCTCGGCTGGTACGCGACGGCCGGCGAGAAGACGCGCGACCACGTGCGCCGCTACCTGCGGGTTAGCGGAAGCGAGATCGGGTGGGACTTCGTCCGCACCGCGCTCGCCGCCGTGAGCCGGCTGGCGATCGTGCCCCTGCAGGATCTGTTCAGCCTCGGCCCGGAGGCGCGGTTCAACTGCCCCGGCCGGCCCGAGGGCAACTGGCAGTGGCGCTATCGGGCGCCGCAGCTCGAGCGTCTGTTTGGGTCCACGACCGGCTACCTGCGCGAATTCAATGAACTGTACGGCCGCCGGCCGGTTCCGCCCGCCGGCAGCGACGCGGCCGCAACGAAGATCTTAGGAAAGGAGTCAGGTCCATGATTCGTCTTCACCGTTTGCTGCTGGTCCTGGCGGCCCTCTGCGCCGCGACTGCGCGGGGCGCGCCCGCGGAAGCCGAGCGCGCGTGGTTTCCCGCCGCCGATCTGATGCGAATCGGCGTCTACTATTACCCGGAGGCCTGGCCCGAGAAGGAATGGCCGCGGGACATCGCCAACATGAAGAAGATGGGCCTGGAGTTCGTCC
>JBAIXJ010000606.1:0-3366 GCA_037916645.1 Opitutales bacterium
CCGGCCCTGCGCCAGTTCTTCGGCCCGCTGTTCGGCGGTCCCCGCGGCGGCCGTCGCATCGTCCGCCAACCGCCCCAAGTGGGCCTCGGCTCGGGCGTCATCGTGAGCCCGGACGGCTACATCCTCACCAACAATCACGTCGTCGACGGGGCGGACAAGGTCCAGGTCACGCTGGCGGACAAGCGCGAGCTGACCGCCAAGGTGATCGGCACCGACAAGAAGACCGACATCGCCGTGATCAAGGTGGAGGCCAGTGACCTGCCGGCCCTGACCTTCGCGGAAAGCAGCGACGTGCAGGTGGGCGACCGGGTGCTGGCCGTGGGCAATCCGTTCGGCCTCGGCGAAACGGTGACGACCGGCATCGTCAGCGCGTTGGGCCGGGTCATGCCCGGCGACGGCGGCGGCGCCTTCAATTACCAGGACTACATCCAGACCGACGCCGCCATCAACCCGGGCAACTCCGGCGGGGCGCTGGTCGACATGCAGGGACGCCTGATCGGGCTCAACACGGCGATCTACAGCCGGGACGGCGGCTTCATGGGCATCGGTTTCGCCATCCCGTCCGACATGGCCCGCTCCATCATGAACAGCCTCGTGCGCACCGGCAAGGTGGTGCGCGGCTACCTCGGCGTCACCATTCAGGACCTCTCGTCCGAGCTGGCGGAGCAGTTCCATCTCAAGTCCAGCAAGGGGGCTCTCGTCACCGACGTCACCGCGGACAGTCCGGCGGCCAAGGCCGGCCTGAAGAGCGACGATGTCGTGCTCGACTACAACGGGAAGCCGGTGAGCGACAGCCGTGGACTCAGTTTCGCCGTGGCCGCGACCGAGCCCGGGCGTGAGGTGCCTCTGAACATCCTGCGCGACGGCAAGGCGCAGACCCTCACCATCAAGGTCGGCGAACAACCCGGCGACCGGCAGTTGACCAGCGCCGCCTCCGCCGAGGGCGACAACAGCGTGCTCAACGGGGTGGAGGTGACCGATCTTGACGCGGCCTCCCGCAACGAATTCGACGTGCCCCCGCGGGTGCATGGCGCGCTCGTGACCGACGTCGATTCCTCCTCGGCCTCGGCTGAGGCCGGGCTGGCCCCGGGCGACGTGATCATGGAGATCAACCACCAGCCCGTCCGGTCCGCCGACGATGCGGTGCACCTGACCGAGCATGCGCCGAGCCGCAAGACCCTGCTCAAGCTGTGGACCCACGGCGGCATTCATTTCCTGGTCGTGGACGAAACCAACGACAAGGGATCCTGATCCGGAGGACCCGATCCGGGTTTTCATCCCGCGCGCCCGCCAGGGCGCGCGGGCTTTCCTTTCCCCCGGCGCCCGCCCCACTGCAGGGTCGACGCCGGGCGGGCGATCCCCTAGGCCATGACTGTGCGTCTCCTCGTCGTGGAAGATGATCCGAAGATCGCGTCGTTCGTGGCCGGCGGCCTGCGCCAGCACGGATTCGCCGTGGACCAGGCCCGCGACGGCGACGAGGCCCTCGCCCTGGCGGCCACGACGGCCTATGACGCCGCGGTGGTCGACGTGATGCTGCCGCGCCTCGACGGTTTGAGCCTGGTGCGGCGGCTCCGCGCCGACCGCAGTGCATTGCCGGTGCTGTTCCTGAGCGCGCGCAGCAGCGTCGACGACCGGATCAGCGGGCTGCAGGCGGGCGGCGACGACTATCTGACGAAGCCGTTCGCGTTCTCGGAACTGCTGGCGCGGCTCCAGGCGCTCATCCGGCGGGCCACGCGGGCGCCGGAGGCGACCCGGCTGGCCGCGGGGGACGTGGCCCTCGACCTGGCCACGCGGGAGGTGCGCGTCGGCGACCGGGCGGTCGAGCTGCAGCCGAAGGAGTTCACCCTGCTGGCGTTTCTCCTGCGCCACGCCGGGCGGCCGGTCACGAAGACGATGATCCTGGAGCACGTCTGGGACTACAGCTTCGATCCGCAGACCAACGTGGTGGACGTGCTGGTGCACCGGCTGCGCGCGAAGGTGGATCCGGAGCACCGCCGGATCGAGACGGTCCGGGGGGTGGGTTATGTCCTCAAGGCCTGACTCCAGCCGGATCAGCCGGTCGCTGGCGCTGCGCCTCGGCCTGTGGCAGGCCGTGCTGTTCGGACTCGGCGCGGCGGCGGTGCTGGTCGCGGTTTATTTCCTGCTGGCGCGGACGCTGGACGCGCGCGAGCGGGAGGCGCTGGAGGTGCGCGCGGCGGAGTATGCGGACGCCTTTTCCGCCGGGGGCGTCCCGGCGGTGCGGGCCCTGCTGGAGAGCGAGCAGGAGGCGCCGCATGTGCGCTCGCTCTGGGTGCGCATCGTCGCGCCGGGCGGCGAGGTGACCTTTGCCAAGGTGCCGGACAACTGGGTGGCGGACGACACGCAGGTGCTGGTGCCGGACGCCTGGGGGGCGCTGCAGCCGCAGCGGGTGCAATCGGTGCGCATCCCGCGGGGCGAGGAGCGCGACCTGACCGTGGCTTCCCGCCCGCTGCCGGGTGGCGCGGTGCTGCAGCTGGCACGCAGCACCGACACCCGGGCCGTGGTGCTCGTGCCACTGCGTCGTCTGATGGCGCTGGCTGGGAGCGCGGCCGTGCTTCTGTCGGCGGGCGTCGGCGCCTGGCTGGCCTGGCACGCCACGCGTCCGGTGCGGCAGGTGGCGGCGACCGCCCACCGCATCGTCGCCACGGGCGACCTCTCGGCGCGGGTGGAAAGCCCCGACCGCGGGGACGAGGTGGGCGACCTGGTGCGGCAGTTCAACACGCTCCTCGAACGGAACGGCAACCTGCTCCGGGCCATGCGCGAGGCGCTGGACAACGTGGCCCACGACCTGCGCACGCCGCTGACCCGCCTGCGCGCCGGCGCGGAGGCCGCGCTCCAGTCTTCGGGGGACCTGGCGGCCGCCCGCGAGGCCCTCGCCGACTGCATCGAGGAGGCCGACCGCATCCAGCGCCTGCTGGAGACCCTGCTCGATGTCTCGGCGGCGGAGAGCGGCGTGATGAAGCTCGAGCGGGAGAACATCGGGGCGGCGGGCCTGCTGCAGGGGGTGGCCGACCTGTACGCGCTGGTGGCCGAGGAGAAATCGATCGCGCTGCACGCCAGCGCGGCGCCGGGGACGACGGTGTTCGCCGATCCCACGCGCCTGCGCCAGATCCTGGCGAACCTGGTCGACAACGCGGTCAAGTACACGCCGGCCGGCGGTTCGGTCTGGATCGAGGCGGAGCCGCGCGGCGATTGCGTGGTCTTCACGGTGCGGGACACGGGGCCGGGGATTGCGCCCGACGAGCAGGACAAGATCTGGCAGCGGCTGTACCGGGGCGACCACAGCCGGTCATTGCGCGGCCTCGGGCTTGGGCTGAGCGTGGTCAAGGCGCTGGCCGAGGCCCACGG
>JBAIXJ010000607.1:0-2487 GCA_037916645.1 Opitutales bacterium
TCCTGCGACTCGCCCGCGGGCACGTTGTAGTCGGGAAAGCGGTAGCCGAGGTCCGCGAGGGTGAATTCCAGCCGCTCCGCCAGCCGCGCGGTGTTGGCCACCGCCTCCGGCAGGTCCGCGAACCGCGCCGCCATGGCCGCCGGACTCTTCAGGTGCCGCTCCCGGTTGCGTGCGAGCCGGCGCCCCGCGGCGTCGAGCGTCGTGTGCTCACGCAGGCAGGTGAAGACGTCGACGACGCGGACGGCGTCCGGGACCGCGTGCCGCACGCCGTTGGTCGCCAGCAACGGCCGGCCGGACGCCCGCGCCCAGTCGACGAGGAACTCGTTCTCCTCGTCCTCGCCGGGCACGAGGTGCCGCTGGAGCTCGACGTAGAGCCGGTCCGGGCCGAACAGCGCCGCGAGTTTCGCCCCCGCCGCCGCCGCGTCCGCGGCGCCGCGCTCCCGCCAGGCGCGCCGCACCGGCCCATCCTCGTCGCCGGTGAGCGCGATGAGCCCGTCGGCCGCCTCCGCCAGCTCGGCCCAGCCCACCCGGCCCTCGCCCTTCGCCGCGCGGAGATGGGCGGTGGTGAGCAGCGCGCCCAGGCGGCGGTAGCCGGCCTGCGTGGCCACCAGCACCGGCACGACGCTGCCGTCCTCCATCGTCAGCTCGCAGCCGACCAGCGCCCGCACGCCGGCCTCCTTCGCCGCCATGTGCAGCCGCACCGCGCCGTACACGCCGTCGCGGTCGCAGAGCGCGAGCGCCGGCAGCTGCAGCCGGCCCGCCTCGGCGGCCAGCGCCTCCGGCAGCGACCCGCCGCGCAGGAAGGAAAACGCGCTGCTGGCGTGAAGTTCGATATAAGACATGGGGCATGCGCCGCGAAGCGTATGGCGGCATCGCCGAATGCCGCCGTTTCGAATTCCGGCGGGGTCCGGCGACCCCGCCCTACAACGTTTCCGAGTCGAATGTTCGTTTATTCCTCCCGTTCGATCATCGCCGCGTTCCGCGTTGAGAGTTGGGCGTTGGGTGTTGAGCGTTCCACTAGTCCAGCACCCCCTCGACGCGCCAGCCGTCCGCGGTGCGGGCAGGCGATCGTGAAATCTGTCCATCAGGCATCGAGAATCGGTCATCTGTGCTCCAATGGTAGATTGTCGATTTCACGATAACCGATTTCCCGATGCGCCGGTAACCTCCTCGGCGTCCCTCCCGTCTTGGCGGTGCAGCCGTTTCGCCCGGAATCACCGCCGAGGCGGGACCGTCGCAGAGGCAAAGCTGATCAAGGGCTATGCCTCGCCTGCCGGTTGCAGTCGTTCGGTGCATGGCTCTGCGTCCTCCCGCTCGGCTTTGTGTCCTCCGTGTCTTGGTGGTTGAGTTGATCGCCTTCAGTCCAGCACCCCCTCGACGCGCCAGCCGTCGGCGGCGCGGGCGAGCTGATAGATGCCGCCGCCGGCCAGCTCGACCTGCCAGGTTTCCACGGCCCACGCCCCCGGCTTCCACCAGCCGCCGGCGGCGCGCCACGGGCCGGCGGCGGCGCGCACGGCGCCGCGCACCACCTCGCTCTCGACGCCGGCCGGACGCTCGCCGGCCAGCGCCACCCGCGCCGGCCACGGCGGCCGGAAACGGCGGAGCACCGGGCCGCGCGGCGGATGCACCGGTGGCGGTTCCGGCGCCGGCACGGTTTCGGCCGGTTTCTGGAGGGTGAACACGTCCGGCTGGTGGGTGTCGGCCGGCGCCGGCGTGCCCACGCGCTCGTCGTCCGCCTTGCTGTCCAGCAGCGCGCCGAGGCGCGCCAGGTTCTCCCAGAAAACAGCGGGATCGCGCAGGCCGGTGTCGAAGAGCCCATCCTGCTTCTGCGGCGGCCGCGTCGGCGTGGCCGCCAACCGCACCCCCGTCACCCGCGCCGCCGTCCGCACCGTCTCCAGGTGCGCCTGCAGGATCCGGAACCAGCCGTCCACGTCCGCCCCCGGCTCCGGCAGCCGGAATTCCCGCCGGTAATCCGTCTCGTCCTCGAGCAGGAGCGTGAGCGCGAGCGTCTCCGCCACCGCGCCGGCGGCGCGCAGCTCGAAGGCGAGCCGCTCGGCGTAGCGCCGCAGGCGGAAGAGCAGCGGCTCGACGGCCTCGACCGGCGGATCGTAGCTCCACTCGGCGGCGAACGTCCGGGGCGGCTCGGCGAGCCGGAGGACGCGGGTGGCCTCGCCCGCGGCCCGCTCCCAGAGCGCGACGCCGTCCGTCCCGAGCCGGCGGCCGACCTCGGCCTTGGGCAGCGCGGTCAGCGCGCCGAGGGTGCGGATGCCCCAGCCGCGCAGGATCTCCGCGTGGAGCGGCGCCGGCTCCGCGTAGTCGAGCGGCAGCGGCGCGAGGAAAGCCCGGGTGTCCGGCACCAGCAGGACCGGCTCCGCGCGCCGCGCCGCGAAGTCGGCCAGCAGCGGCGTCGCGCCCGCGCCCGCCTGCGCCGGCAGGCCGGCCCGCGCCAGCTCCGCCACGGCTTGGCGCATCCGCGCCTCCGTCCGC
>JBAIXJ010000608.1:0-4982 GCA_037916645.1 Opitutales bacterium
CCTTCGCCCGCCGGACAGCTGCTCAGACTTTGCCGGCGCCGGCCGCGCCGCGACACCGACCATGCGCCGCTGTTCCCGGCGCCCCTCGGGCTGCGGGCCCGGTGGCGCAGGGCGCGATCGGACTTCGACCTCCGGTTCGCGATGCTCGAATTCGCCTGGAGCATCCTCTGGGCGCTCATGGTCGGCGCCACGGTCCTTCACCTCCAGCATCTGTCGCTCGTCGGCAATTTCGGAGATCCCACCTATTGGACGAAGGCCGTCCTCAGTCTGGCGGCGGTGCTCGGCGCGACGGCCGCCGTCTGGGTCGGGTACTCGGTCCGTCGTCCGCTCCGAAAGGCGCTCGGCGACGCGTGGGCGCGCGGGCAGCTCGGCGTGCGGCGCTGGCGGGCGCGCCCGCCCTTGGCCGGCGAAACCGCGGTCGAGCTGGTGCGGCGTCATCCGCTGCTGCAACACCTCGACCCCGCGATTCAGGACGAGATCGCGGGGCGGCTGCGGCCGTTCGAGGCGGGGGCGTGGCGGACGATCGTCCGGCACGACGAGAATCCGGCTGAGGTGGGCTTCATCGTGTCCGGGGCGGCGCGGGTCTATCGGCGGTCGAAGTCCGGCCGGCGGTTCCGGTTTCTTGATCTCGTCGAGGGCGATGTCTTCGGGGCCCACCAGCTCGCCGACCCGGACAACCCGAACCTGGAAGTGCGCACGCGGACGCCGGTGCGGGCGCTCGTCCTGGCGGCGGAGGATTTCGAGCGGCTGGTGGTGGCCAGGCTCGGGGCGGCCGCCGTCTGCAATGTCGTGCACAAACAGGCCTTTCTGCGGCAGTCGGCGCTGTGCGCGCGCTGGCGGCCCGCGGCGCTGATCCGTTTCGTGGAGCTGGCCGACACCCTGCCCTACGCGGCGGGCAGCAAGATCATCACGTCCGGCGAGGCGGTCCGCGGCGTGCACATCCTCTATCGGGGCCGGGCCAGGGCGTTGCGGGGATGCAAGCAGGTCGGGCGGCTCGCCCAGGGGGATTTTTTCGGAGAGATCAGCACGCTGCAGGGCAGCGCGGCGACCGCGGACGTGGAAGCGCGCGACGACTGCCAGTGCCTGGTGGTCGACCGGACGGAGTTCATCCGCTTCATGGTGCGCAACCACAACGTGGCGCTGCAGGTCGAGCAGGTCTGCTCCGATCGCCTGGGGCGGTCGATCTTCCCCCTCGACTTCCGCCGCCTCGGCGAGAACTGAACGCGGGCGGCAGAAGCCGGGCCCGGACCGGCGGTCCGGCCATCGAGTGGGAGCTTGAAACCGTTGGCCGATCGGCGGCATTCTTGCCGCAGTCCCGCCGGCGGTGTCGCCGGCGTCCCTCCAGCCCATGAACTCCCCCCACGTTTCCCCAGCGGAGACCCGGCGTCCGCATTCCGGGTTGTTCCGATTCGCCATAGTTTGCGCGATCGCGGCCGCGGCCATGGTTGCGGCGCCCGTCGCGGTGGCCGCCACGCCGGCGCCGGACGTACCGCATAACCGTGCGGACACGCCGGGCGGCTCGGTCTCGCCCGAGGTAGCCGCCGCCAAGAAGAAGGTGGCCGACCTCGAGCTGAAGCTGCGCCAGTTGCAGGAGCAGAGGCGGCAACTCGAGGCGCAGAAACCCGTCGACCCGGGGCCGAACGCCTCGGAGGAGGCGAAGAAGAAATACCACCAGGCAATGGCCAAGTGGCAGACGCAGGTCGACAAGGTGCAGCACCAGATCGACGTGGTGACGCAGCAACTCGCGGACGCGAAGAAGAAGCTGCAGGCGCTCACCTCGGGCCATTCCGGCGCTTCATCCTGATTCGGCCGCGCGCCCGGCGAACGCCAACCCCGCTCGTCCACGGTTGACGGACCGCGGGCGGGGCGGTGCTGTCGGGGTTGCGCCCGGCGCATCCCAACCCCCTTGTGGAGGAGAATGATCATGAAAGAACCCTGTGTCGCCACCCTGGCGTTTTTGCTCATGTGCACTGCCGTCCATTCCGCTGATTTCACCGGCACCTGGCGGATCGACCTGCCCCGGAACGGGGGCGTCATGCTCCACACCTTCTTTGTGCTGCGCCAGCAGGGCGCGGAGGTCGACGGCAAGGTTGTCATCCATGGCGGGGTCGACCTTCCGCTGCGCCAGGCGCACTTCGAGGGCGCGGATTTCGTGTTCGGCACCGACTGGAACACGGACTACCGCCTGCATCCGGAGGCTGACCGGCTGGAGGTCACCGTCACGTACGGCGGTCACGGCTCGGAGCAGGCCACCGCCCAGCGCGTGCCGGCGGCGGAGGCGAACCCGCCGGCGCCGCTCCCGCTGCCGGCGCTCGCGCCCGTGCCGCCGAACGGCCTGGCGCAGACGCCCCCCATGGGGTGGAACAGCTGGAACCATTTCGGGGACCGGGTCGACGACCAGATCATCCGCGAGACCGCCGACGCCCTCGTGAAGTCCGGGCTCGCGGCCGCCGGGTATGTCTACGTCAACATCGACGACTGCTGGGAGAGCGGGCGCGACGCCCAGGGCAACATTGTGCCGAACACGAAGTTCCCCGACATGAAGGCGCTGGCCGACTACGTCCACCAGCGCGGGCTGAAGCTGGGCATCTACTCGTCGCCCGGCCCGCGGACCTGCGGCGGCTACGAGGGCAGCTTCGGCCATGAAGAGCAGGACGCCAAGACCTACGCCGCCTGGGGCATCGACTACCTGAAGTATGACTGGTGCAGCGCGGGCCGCATCTATCCCGAGAGCGAGCTGCAGGCGGCCTACCAGAAGATGGGCCAGGCGCTGGCCGAGTGCGGCCGCCCCGTCGTCTACAGCCTGTGTGAATACGGCATGGGCGACGTGTGGAAATGGGGTCCGCAGGTCGGCGCCAACCTCTGGCGCACGACGGGGGACATCCAGGACAACTGGAAGTCGATGTGCGAAATCGGCTTCGCGCAGGGCCGCCTGGCGCCGTACGCCGGCCCGGGCCACTGGAACGATCCGGACATGCTCGAGGTGGGCAACGGCGGCATGACGATCCCGGAATACCGGACGCATTTCAGCCTGTGGTGCCTGCTGGCGGCGCCGCTCCTCGCGGGCAATGACCTCCGCACCATGTCGGCCGAGACGCTGGAGATTCTGGGCAACCGCGAAGTCATCGCCGTCGACCAGGACCCGCTGGGCAAACAGGGCGAACGATTCGCGCAGCGGGACGGCATCGAAATCTGGACCAAGCCGCTGGCCGACGGCAGCCGGGCGATCGGGGTGTTCAACCGCAACGACGCCGCGCAGTCGGTGCGGTTCACCTGGAAGGAACTCGGGCTGGCGGCCGCTCCGGCGGGACTCCGCGACCTCTGGCGTCACCAGAATCTGACGCCGGCCCCGGACGGCCTGTCCGCGCCGGTCGGCGCACATGACGTCCTGCTGCTGCGGGTGCGGTAATCCCGCCAGCAGGGGCCCGGCCGGAATGGGATGTCATTTAATAGATGACATCCGACCGCTTGGCGGCCCGGATACCCGCGGCGGCCACCGGATCCGGGATGTCATCTATTAAATGACATCCCGCTCTTGGGAAGGGGGGGGTGATTTCCGGGGGCGGGCACTGCAACGCCGGGATTCGAACGGCGTGGCAAGGCCGCCCCGGCACCGGCCAGCACGGCGGGGTGGGGTTGCCCTGTCAGCCCCCGCGTGGAACGCGACGGCCGGCCCCCCGCCGATCGGAGATCACCGGCCGCGGTACGCCTTTTTGAGCGCCGCCAGGTCCAGCTTGGTCATCGTCATGACCGCCTGGAGCACGCGGTGCGATCGTTCGGTATCCTTGGCCTGCAGCCAGGCCTCGATCTCCGCCGGCACGACCTGCCAGGACAGCCCAAACTTGTCCTTGAGCCACCCGCACTGGCCTTTCTCGCCGCCGGCCGAGAGCCGATTCCAGTACCGGTCGATCTCTGCCTGCGTCGCGCAATTGACGACAAATGAGACGGCCTGGTTGAACTTGAAGTCCGGCCCCCCGTTGAGGGCGACAAATTCCTGGCCGGCGAGCGTGAATACCACCGTCAAGACGGACCCCTCCGGCCGGCCGGAGGCCTGCGCGGCAGACTCGTCGTAACGGGTGAGGCCCTCGATCTTCGACCGCGGAAAGAGGGACACGTAATATCGCGCGGCTTCCTCCGCTTGGTGGTCGAACCACAGGAAAGGAGTGATCTTCTGCCGGCTGCGGGTGGAGATTCTCGGAGGACGGCGGGCTTTCATGGTAATGGGTCGGACCCGGCTCGGCGCGGCCGGATTCAGTCAGGCGCGGGCTGATCCGTCGCCATCAGAACGACAAGCAGGGCGAGGACGATGACGGCGGGGATCATAGATTCAGTTATCCTGCGATGGTTCCGAATCAAATCGGACCTCGCCGGGCGGCCGGGCGCCCGGCGCATCACAGATCTCCGCCAAACGGGCTGAGATCATCATCGTCACGTCCGCGGCGTCGCGGCGGCCCCGGGTGTCGAGCAGGTAGGCCAGTTCGGCGAGTTCGTCGCGCAAGGCGTTGAGGCGTCGCGCCAGGGCGCGGGGTGCAACCGATGGGGCGGCAGAGTGGGGCAAGGGTCTTGCGATAGGGCGAGTCATGAGATGAGGCGGCAATTTGATCTGGCGGTCGGCACGGATTAAGTGGGTGAACCGTCCTCTGATTCGACGAACGAAGCCGCGAGCCGGGGACGGAAATCGGAAGGAACCGGCCGCGAACTTGTCCTGAAGGCGCCGGTCCGTTCGTTGAGTCATTGAATCCATCAACCGCAATCCAGGCCGGCCACGGCCGCAAAGAATCCCATCCCATGAGTGCCACATCCGCCACGACCCGAACCCGCGCGGCCGCCGCCCCGGTGACGAAACCGGCCGCACCCGCGCTGCAGATCCAACCCTACCTCTTCTACAACGGCCGCGCCGAGGAGGCCATCGAGTTCTACCAGCGCGAGCTGGGGGCCGAGAAGGTGATGCTGATGCGCTACCGGGAGAGCCCCGAGCCGCC
>JBAIXJ010000609.1:0-2967 GCA_037916645.1 Opitutales bacterium
ACCTGGTAGAGCAGTTCGCCGAGCACGGGCACCTTGTGCAGCGGGCACGAGCCCACGTAGAACTGGTCCGGGGTCAACACGAAGGCGTCGCCCCGCTTGGCGAAATGGCCGATGACCTGGACCAGAACCGGGAACTTGATCGAGAACCAGTCGAGGTTGACCGTGCACGGGCTGGCGACTTGCATCGCGCCGTTGCGAATCCGGAAATTGGGCGTGCCGAGCTCGATCAGCGGCGCGCTCGCCGCCTTCTGGCCCGCCCCGGCGGCCGCGGCCCTCACTCCGGCCACGGTCCCGATCCAAAGGTTCAGCTCGTCTTCATTGAGGGACACCGTGGTTCCCTCCGTCAAAAGTTGCCGCTTGCGCATCCATTGCTTGCCGGCATCGCCGCCCTTCGTGCCCTCGATGTAATAGACCGCCCCGAGCGGGCGGTCCTTGGGAATCTCCTTGACCGTCAACGCCGGGCGGGAAATCAGGATGCCCAGCGCCACCATCGCGCCCAAGATCAGGCTCAGCACTGCGCCGAGCACAACCTCGCCCATTCCGGGACCGTACTTTGACCTGTCGACTTTGCTGGTAGCCATGGCACGCCTTTCGTTTCAGAGGGATTCGACGTCAAGGTTTGGGTGAAGCCGGGGCCGACGATGGCGCCGCCGCCCCGCTGGTCTTGGCCTTCTCCGCCCCGCCCGGTTTGCCGCCTTCCGTTTTGCGGGCCGGGCGCTTGTAGTCCGTCTCGTAGAAGCCGCTGCCCTTGAAGATGATCCCCGCCCCCCGGCCCAACAGCCGCTTCACCTTGCCCTTCTTGCCGCAGGTGCAGGTCTTGAGCGGCGCCGCCGTCATCGACTGGAAGACCTCGAATGTCAGCCCACACTTATGACACAGATACTCGTAGGTCGGCATGATGATGAACTGGCCCTGCTTATGTAGATCTCCCTCCGGCATGGCGAGTTTCTTCTGCCGCCCGGGAACTCGACCGCACGGCTTTCTGCCAACGGCGCAGAATCCACCTTCGTGTAGGCTGCGAGCTTGCTCGCGCATTTCGGCGCCAGCAAGCTGGCGGCCTGCAGATCATCGGTTTGTGCCGCCAGACCAAAAGCCCGCGCGCGCCCGACCCGCGAGCAATATGCGTTTGCAAACCCAAACCGGCCTGCCATTGCGGGAACGAGGCCGACTGCCCCGCGCGAGGCCGCCCGATGGATTTCGAAACCCAGTTAGCCGACCACGTCGCCCGCATCGAGCGCGGCATTGACCAGCTGCTGCCTCCCGGCGACACCGCCCCCCGCCGCCTGCACGAGGCCATGCGCTACTCGATGCAGGCCGGCGGCAAGCGCCTCCGGCCCGTGCTGGTGCAGGCCGCGGCCGGACTCTTCGCGCCGGCGGCCCCCGTGGCTCCCCTCGCCGCGGCCGTGGCGGTCGAATGCGTTCACACCTATTCGCTCATCCACGACGATCTGCCCTGCATGGATGACGACGACCTGCGGCGGGGCCGTCCGACCTGCCACAAGGCGTTCGACGAAGCCACCGCGCTGCTCGCCGGCGACGCGCTCCTGACGCTGGCTTTCTCGCTGCTGGCGATTTCCTACCCGCCCAAGACCGCCGCCGCCCTCGTGCGGGAACTGGCGGACGCCGCCGGCAGCGCCCACCTGATCGGCGGCCAGATGGCGGACCTGCTCGCCGAGGGCAACGCGCAGATGACGGCGGCGGAGCTGGACTTCATTCACCGCAACAAGACCGGCTCGATGATCGAGGCGGCCCTCGTCATGGGCGGGATCGTCGGCGGCGCCAAGCCCCGGGCGCTGGCGGCCCTGCGCGACGCCGGCCGTCACCTGGGCCTGGCCTTCCAGATCATCGACGACGTCCTCGATGCAACCGGCGATGCGGCCACGCTGGGCAAGACGCCCGGCAAGGATCTCGCGGCCGGGAAGGCGACCTCCGTCCGGCTGCTCGGCATCGAAAAATCCCGCGCGGCGGCCGCCGCGCACACCGCGGCCGCGCTCGAGGCCCTCCGCCGGCTGCCGGGCGACACGACCTTCCTCGCCGCCCTCGCCCGGAACCTGACCGGGCGTATCAAATAGCCGGCCGATTCCCCAGCCGGAGCAATCCGGCCGCGCGGGTGAACACCGCCTCGGGAAACCCCATGGCGCGCTTCAGCTGGTAATCGCGCTCCAACGGATTGCGGATCCGCCGCAGGCGCCACCAGGTGCGCGGTCCGAAGAGCCCGGCGAGCAGGCCCGGATGTGCCAGCACCGGAACCGGCAGGTCGCTGCCGTGCACCAGGCGCTCCACCACCCCGGGCCGCCGCGCCGCGCGCAGGCGATGGCAGCGGCTGGGCAGGTTGAACGCCGCGGTGTCGCCGTGCAGGCGGGGGTATTCCCGGAGCAGGCCCCGGAAAACGGGAAAGTAGTCGCGGCTGAACACGACGCTGCCGATCCCGCAATGCGCGGCGATCACCGTGACCCCCGCGTCGAGCGCGCCGCGCAAGTTGCGCGGATCCGTGAGGTCGGCCCGGACCACATCCACCACGTCCTCGGCGCCCGTGTGGGCGATCAACGGCAGGCCGAGCGCGGCCAGCCGTTCCCAGAACGGCCGGTAGCGGGGCAGCGCGCACTCCACGTTGTGGCAGTTGGGCAGAAGTTTGAGGGCGACCGCGCCCTCCGCCGCGCACCGCTCCAGCTCCGCGACCGCGTCGGGCCGCGCCGGATGGATCGACACCACCGGGAGGAGATCGGGGTGGCGCCGGCCCAACGCCAGGACCACGTCATTCGGCACATGGAAGGTCCCGCGGCCCTCCCAGCGCGTGCCGTCGGCGCGATACACCTCGTCCTGCGCCAGCAGCGCCACGGCGTCGAGCGACGACCCGCGCCGGAACGCCAGCAGGCGCTCGAGGTAGGCGCCGTCGAAGTCGCCGCGCAGCTCCTTCCGCCCGAGACCCATCGCCCCCCAGAACCACGGCTCCAGCCAGCGCATGGC
>JBAIXJ010000610.1:0-2283 GCA_037916645.1 Opitutales bacterium
AGGATCGTGCGCAGGACGATCTGCGCCCGGCGCCCGAGCCGCCGGAGGGCCGGCGAATCGCGGCCGATTTCCCAGCACTGTCTCTGGGTCAGCAGATGGGGCGGGACGGCGGTGGCCAGCGCGTGCAGGTACATGGGACGGTCGTTGCCGGGCTAGTGGGTCAGGCGGTAGAGCGAGTTCAGCGGCAGCAGCCGCGCGCGATTGGCCCAGGCCAGCCAGCGCTGGCGGCCGGCCTCGAACAAGAAAGGGTGCAGCAGGTGCGCCGAAACCAGACGGCGGCGAAATCGGCGCCAGAGGCGCCGGTTCACGGTCTGAAGCGTCTCCGGCCACGAGCGGCGCCCCCGCGCCCATTCGAGCAACGGATCGACGGCCAGGGCGGCGCTCTGCAGGGCCATCGCCATTCCGTTCCCGGTGAAGGGAGGCGTCATCGCCAGCGCATCCCCGAGCCAGATGCGGTCGGCCGGCGGCGCAGCCGGCCGGAAGTCCAGCGCGGCGACCGCGCTGAACGAATCGACATCGATCTCGGCGGCGGCGAGCCGCGCGGCCAGGTCGTCCAGGCCCGCCGCGCGCAGGTGCTGCATCAGCAAGCCGGGACCCGCGCCCGCCGGGAACGCGGGCCCGGCGGCGCCACGGCGAAACAGGCCGCAGACGTTGATCCATCCGCCTTCGACCGCGGAAAGGCCGACATACGCCTGCCGGCCCAGGTGCAGTTCGAGGTCGGCGCCGAGGCGCAGGTACCGGGCATGCACCTTGAGACCGAGCCAGGGGGAGGGACCGCGGCGGCGGCCGATGGCGAAGATCCGGCCGGGTGGTGCCGCGTGGGAAACCACGCGTTGATCCGTGCGCAGGTCGCCGCCCGCGGCGACAAACGCCTCGGCCAGCCGTGCATCAAGGGTGTGGCGGCTGAGGCCCAGAGCCGGACGAGGCAGGTTCTGGGTGCGAATCGGACGGCCGTACCGGCACCACATCACCCGCCGATGGCTCAACGCACCGCCGACTAGCTCGGCAAGGTGGAGTCGCGCGCTGGTGAAGTCATCCAGTCCGGTCATGAATTCGCCACAGACCCGGTGCCGCGGATACCGTTGCGCCTCGTAGACCGTCGCGGCGACACCGGCGCGCCGGATCGCCAGGCCGAGGGCGAGGCCCGACAGTCCGCCGCCGACGATTTCGACGGCCGGTCCGTCGCGCGTGGCCGCCCCGTTCATGGCGCGCGGCGGCGCCAGGCCACCATGCGGTACGCCCCCCGGACCGTGGTCGTACAGCGCCATGCCCATGGTCCCGCGTCGAGCCCGAGCAGGCGGGGCAGCTCGTCCCCAAGAAATCCGGCCGCGATGCTGATGCCGCCGTCGTGGCGGGTGACGCGGTTCGCTCCCAGGAGCGGACTGAGGCGGTGGAACAGCCACCGGGCGTGGCGGCGGCGCGCCGGCTCGCAGGCGAGGAGCAGGCGCGCATGCGGGTGGAGCCGACGGCCGAGGGCGGCCAGTTCCTCCGCCGTGAACTGGTGAAACAGCAGGTTGGCGCAGACGACGTCGTACGCGGGGTAGCCGGCAAACTGCCGCAGGTCCTGGCGCCACCAGCGCGCGCCCGCCGGCAGATCGGCAGGCGCCGGACAGACGTCGAGCCCGTCGGCCGGCCGGCCCTCGCGCCAGAGCCGGCGGAGCAGATCGCCGCTTCCGGCGCCGAGCTCGAGGACGCGTTCCCCGGGCGGGACGAGCCGCCGCGCGGCGGCGGCGACCCAGCGGTGATTGCCCATCAGCCGGTTGATGAGCCGGAGATCGCGCCGGCTGTGCCGCACGTCCGGATGATCGGCGGGCAGGGAGTCAAGCAGTTCGGGCTCGATGACGCGGCAATGCACAGGGCACGTTGCGGCGTCCGCCGGGAACGTCAAACCGCCGGAAAGTAACAGAACCGTTGGATGTCGGCGGCAGCCAAACGGCCCTGGCGGCCGCAATCCGGCGAACATCGGGCTCGTCACGCCACCCGGCAGGGCTTTGATTGTCCCCATGAGCTCCGCGTCCGATCCGATCGACCTCGTGACCAAGGCGGCCCGGACCTTTCCGCACCGGCCGTCGTGGGATGAGTATTTCATGGCCACGGCCGTGTTGATCGCCTCGCGCTCCAACTGCGAGCGGCTGCACGTCGGCTGCGTGATTGTCACCAGCGGCGAGCGCCGGAATCGCATCGTGGCGGCGGGGTACAACGGGTTCCTGCCCGGGACGCCGCACACGTCCCGCATGCGCGACGGGCACGAGCAGGCCACGGTCCACGCCGAGCAGAATGCGG
>JBAIXJ010000611.1:0-2908 GCA_037916645.1 Opitutales bacterium
CCCCGGCCTCGTCCGCCGAGGCCACGGTCCGGCAGCTGTACACCTGCAGCATGCACCCGCAGATCCTCCTGGATCATCCGGGCGACTGTCCGATCTGCGGCATGAAGCTCGTGCCCGTCGCGGCGGCCGGCGGCGCCGCCAAGACGCGCATCCTCTACTACAAGTCCACCATGAATCCGGGCGAGATCAGCCAGAACCCCGGCAAGGACTCGATGGGCATGGACTTGGTGCCGGTCTACCAGAGCGACGCCGAGGCCGCCGCGACCATCGCCATCGACCCGGTCACGATCCAGAAGATGAACCTCAAGACCGAGGTGGTCCGCTCCGGGCCCGTGCGGCGCGCGCTCCGGGCCGTCGGCGACGTGGCGCTCAACGAGCAGGGCCTGCGGGACATCACCACCAAGTACGCCGGCTGGATTGAAAAACTCGACGTCAACGCCACCTGGACGCCGGTGCGCGCGGGCGACCCCCTGTTCGAGATCTATTCGCCCGACTTCTTCAACGCCGAGCTCAACTACCTGATCGCCGTCCGCAGCGAGGGCGCGGCGGGCGGCCCCCTGACGCACGCGGCCCGGGAACGCCTCCGGCTGTACGACGTGCCCGACGCCTTCCTGGACGAACTCGCGCGGACGGGCGCGCCGCCGCGGACCTATCTGTACCGCGCGCCGGCCGACGGCCTGGTGATCGAAAAGGCCGCGGTTGAAGGCATGATGGTCAACCCGGGCGAACGCATCTACCGCCTCGCCGACCTCTCGACGGTGTGGGTGAACGCCCGCTTCTATGAGAACGACCTGGCCTTCGTCCACGCCGGCCAGGCGGTGCGGGTGCGCAGCACCTACGGCGGCGACCGGGAATATGCCGGCAAGATTGATCTCCTGGCCCCGGAGGTCGATCCCGTCACCCGCACCGCGCAGGCGCGCATCGTGCTGGCCAATCCCGGACTCGCCCTGCGCCCGGGCATGTTCGTCGAGGTGCGCCTGGAGGCCGAGCTCCGCCCCGCGGCCGTGCTCGTGCCCGACATGGCGGTCCTGCGCAGCGGCGAACGGAACACGGTCTTCGTGGCGTTGCCGGACGGTTCGTTCCTGCCGCGCGAGGTCAGGCTCGGCGCGCGCACGGCGGACGGCGACGACGAGGTCCTCTCCGGCCTGGCGGCGGGCGAGCGCGTGGTGACCTCCGGCCAGTTCCTCCTCGATTCGGAGAGCCAGCTCCGGGAGGCGATCCAGAAGATGCTCCATTGAGCGGCGGCGGAAGGGACCTCCATGCTCAAGCGCCTCATCGACTTCTCGCTCCGGAACAAGTTCCTCGTGCTGGTGGGCACGGCGCTGCTGGTCGCGGGCGGGATCTACGCCCTGCGCCACATCCCGCTCGACGCGATCCCCGACCTCTCCGACACGCAGGTGATCGTCTACACCGAGTGGCCGGGCCAGGCGCCGCAGCTCGTGCAGGACCAGATCACCTACCCGATCACCACCAAGATGCTGTCGGTGCCGGGGGCCAAGGTCGTGCGCGGCTATTCGTTCTACGGCTTCTCGTTCGTCTACGTCATCTTCGAGGACGGCACGGATCCGTACTGGGCGCGGAGCCGCGTGCTGGAGTACCTGAGCGGGCTGGCCGGCGACCTGCCGCGCAACGTCACGCCGCGCCTCGGCCCCGACGCCACGGGCGTGGGCTGGGCGTTCATGTACTCGCTCAACTCGCCGCAGCGCGACCTCGCCGAGCTGCGGTCGATCCAGGACTGGTACCTCAAGTACCAGCTGTCGAGCGTCGAGGGCGTGGCCGAGGTCGCCTCGGTCGGCGGCTTCGTCAAGCAGTACCAGATCACCGTCGATCCGGACCGTCTGCGCGCCTACGGCCTCTCGCTGCGCGACGTGGCCATGGCGGTCGAGCGGAGCAACAGCGAGGTCGGCGGTCGCTCGATCGAGCTCGCGGAAAAGGAGTTCATGCTCCGGGTGCGCGGCTACGTCGCGAGCCTCGACGACCTGCGCAAGGTCGCGGTCGGCCTCGGGGCCGGCGGCACGCCGGTCCAGCTCGGGGAGGTGGCGCAGGTGCAGTTCGGCCCCGACATGCGCCGCGGCATCGCCGAGCTCAACGGCGACGGCGAGACGGTCGGCGGCATCGTCGTCGTGCGCTACGGCGTCGACACCCGCGCGGTGATCGACGCGGTCAAGGCGCGCCTCGACGCGGCGATGAAGGCGCTGCCGGCCGACGTCCACTATTCGATCGCCTACGACCGCACCGCGTTGATCAACCGCTCGGTGGAGACGCTGCAGCAAAAGCTGCTGGAGGAAAGCGCGGTCGTCGCCCTGGTGTGCGTGCTCTTCCTGCTGCACCTGCGCAGTGCGCTCGTGGCGATCATCATCCTGCCGGTGGCGGTGCTGGCGTCGTTCCTGATCATGTACCGCCAGGGCATCAGCTCGAACATCATGTCCCTGGGCGGCATCGCGATCGCGATCGGCGCGATGGTCGACGCGGTCATCATCATGATCGAGAACGCCCACAAGCACCTCGAGCATGACGGCGGCCGGAAGCCGCACTGGGACATCATCCGCGACGCGTCGATCGAGGTCGGCCCGACGCTGTTCTATTCCCTGCTGGTCATCACCGTCTCCTTCCTGCCGGTGTTCACCCTGCAGGAACAGGAGGGCCGGCTGTTCAAGCCGCTGGCGTTCACCAAGACCTACTCCATGGGCGCGGCCGCCCTGCTGTCGGTCACGCTGGCGCCGGTGCTGATGGGGTTCTTCATCCGCGGCCGCATCCCGACCGAGGAGAAGAATCCCCTGAACCGCCTGCTGACCTGGCTCTACCATCCGCTCCTCGACGTCGTCATCCGCTTCCGCTGGTTCGTGATCGCCGGGGCGGCCGTGATCGTGGCCTGGGTCTTCTTCCCGTGGAACCAGCTCGTGGTCGC
>JBAIXJ010000612.1:0-15210 GCA_037916645.1 Opitutales bacterium
CGCCGCCGTTGCTGTTGCTCGCGGCGGTGACCGCGGTGACGGCCCTCACGCTCGCCACGGGGCTCGTCTCGAGCCGCGGCATCTGCGAGCACCCGCCGCTGGCGGTGCTGCGGGAGGAGGGGTAGCCTCCGCAAGTAACAAGTATCAAGGGACAAGGACCAAGAAGAGGTTCGGGAAAATCGGTCTTGTTACTTGATACTTGAGCCTTGTTACTTTCCCGCCGCATGGCGCGCTCGGTCATTACCTTTCATTTCGTTCTGCGGGATGCGGCGGGAACGCTGCTGAACACCTCCCTCGGCGGGCCGCCGATCCGGTATGTCGAGGGCGACGACATGATCGTCGACGGCCTGGCCGCCGCGCTGCCCGACCTGCCGGCGGGATCGCGAAAGCTGGTGACCGTGCCGGCGGCGCAGGGCTACGGCGAGCGGGATGAGAGTCTGGTGCGGCGGGTCCCGCGGCGCTCGGTGCCCGCCGCCGACCTCAAGCCGGGCGATCAGTTCCAGACCGCGCCCGACCGGCACGCCCCGATCGTGACGGTCGTCGCCGTCGAGGGCGACGAGGTCGTGCTTGATGCCAACCATCCGCTCGCCGGCGTCGAGCTCCACTTTGAGATCGAGATCGTGACCGTTGAGTAAACGTTTTGACGGGGAGTCGGAGGCGGAAGGCGTTGATACTTGAGTCGCTGGCCCCGCACGCATTGCACGGCGGTGTACCTGAAGATTGCGGTGGGCAATACTCCCCGCTTGGCGAGGTGGTCACAAATTGTGACCACCTCGGACTACACCGCCTTACAGAGACGTGCCGGCGGGCGTGCGCTGCATCACCAGTCGCCGAGCGACTCGATGTAGGCGGCGGAGCCGTCGCGCTGCCAGACGTCGAGCTGCGCCTGGTCCTTGAGCTGCTGGCCGCGGGCGCGCGGCACGGCGGTGAAGGCGTTGGCGCACTCCGGCAGCGTCGTCATGTCGCCCCACAGCTTTTCGAATTGCGTCACGGGGTAGACGTCCTCCTGGCCGTGGCCCCAGCGTTTCTTCACGTCCTTGAGGGTGATGTAGGTGGGCATGCGCGCCGCGAGGCCGCGGACCGCCGCGGCGGTCCGGTCGGCGTCGGCCAGGTCGGCGCGGCGCAGGCCAAACAGGGCGAGCAGCCGGTCGATGTCCACCCAGCAGGTGTTGGTGCTGTACCACGAGAGGATGAACTCGTCCTCCTCGCGGGGCAGGGCCAGGCCCTCGATCAGCCGCAGGCGCCCGTCAATCCGCGCCAGGCCGCCGCCGTGGTCCTCAACGCGCCGGGCCATGACCTCCCAGCCCAGGGTGGCGCCGGTCGAGCGGAACCAGCCGAGCAGGGCGGGGTCGAGCGTGGCGCCGAGCGTGTCGATGTTGTGCACCAGCAGCGTCCGCAGCGCGGGCTGGGCGGCCAGCAGCCGCGCGAGGACGCCGTTCTTAAGGAGGTTGGGGACCTCGAACCAGTGGCCGACCGGGTGGAGGCACTGGCCGGGAAGGTTGTCGGTGTAGTCGCCGGCCTCGCCGGCGGCGCGGGCCCAGGCGGTCAGGGCGGCGCGGACGCTGTCGCGCATCTTCTGCTGCTGCTCGTCGAGTTTCTGCTGCGCGGTCTCCTCCCAGGCGAAATGGAGGTCACGGACGGTCGGGATGAGGCGCAGGCCGATGGAGCGGCCGGGCGACAGCCAGACGGTCCGGTCGAGCTCGTCGCCGGCCGCCGCGCGCAGGAAACGGTCGATCGGCTCGTGCGTGAGGTAGCTCGTGGTGAAAACGTGCGGGATGGCGGCGCCGAAGGTCCGCGCGGCCCGGCGGGTCTTGGCGAGATGGACCTCGAGAAAACTGCGGTGGCGCCCGGCGAAGCGGGTGAAGGGATGCAGGGCCTTGACCACGCCGGCGCCCTGGGTCCAGCGGCTGCCCACGCCTGCGGCGTAGGTCACCACCGCGACCTCGCCGGCGCGGAGGGCGGCCTCGCCGGCGCGCCGCCACTCTGCCGCCGGCGCTCCGCCACCCGCGATCGCGTCCGCCGGCACATCCTCGATCTTTGTGGTGGGCGGCAGCCGGTTCATGGCGAGGCCGATGCGGCCGCTGTGCAGATCGGCGCGGATCTGCTCGTGCTGGGCGCGGTCAAACCCGTTCGCGGCGAGCAGCTCGTCGAGGCGCCCCGTCTCCGCCGCGGCCGAGGCCGAGGGCAGCATGCGGTCGAGCAGCGCCGGGAGCACGGCGGCGAACTCCGGCCGGCGCCGGCTGGCGCGCGTGAACTGCTGGAGGTCCGCCCGCTCGCGCGGGGCGAGGCTGCGCGCCTCCTGCCGCAGCCAGTGCGGCACGACGAGCTGGTAATAGCCCGCCGGCAGCAGCGCCTCCTCATCCGCGAGGAGCGCGGCCTGCGAGCCGTGTTCGTTGATCGCGAAGTCGTAGACCACCGGATCCATCGCGAACGGCAGCGCCGCCTGCAGTTCGCGCTTGGCGGTCAGCATGATCTCCTGAAGCCGCTCCTGCGCCTCGCGGTGCCGCGCGGGGGCCACGATGAAGCCCATGCCGCCGCCCGACATGCCGCCGAGCATCCAGAACCCCCAGAAGTCCTCCCCGAGCGCGGCGCGCGTCCGCTCGATGAGACGCTCGGTGTAGAGGTTGCTGACCCAGGGGATGATCGTCTGCAGCGGGCCGAAGAAATTGCCGGTGAGGGAGCGCCCGAGCGCGCGGATGTCCCCCGCGGCCAGCTCCGCCAGGATCTCGTCCAGGGTGGCCACCGCCCGCCGCCGCGCCGCCCACTCGGCCTCGCCGCGCAGCAGGTATTTCTCGGTCACCATCTCCAGGATCGGGCCGACGTTCTGCGCCATGCCGCCGTGCACGAGGACCAGCGACTCCTGCAGCCGGGCGCGCGCCGCCGCCGACACCCGGTCGGGCCCGAGCAGGGTGTGCCGGGGCAGCAGGCGCCCGCGGCTGACGCCCTGCTCCACGTCCCCCGGCCGGGCCGGCACGCCCTCGATGAGCTTGATGCCCGGCCAGAGCCCGCCCGAGTCCTGCCAGCCGCCGCCGGAGCCGCCCAGCCATTCGCCGAGGATGGCGCGGGCGGCGACCATGCGGCGCTCGGCCTCCGCCATCGGCCCGGTCAGCGCGCCGATCTGCCCGGTGGCGCGCATGCACACGCCGATGAGCGCGCCGAGCAGGGTGGTGGACACCGCCAGGCGCGAGCCCTTCGGGATGCGGTTGACATTGCTGACCAGCTCGAGCCCGCAGCCCGGGCCGACCATGGTGGCGAGGAGGTCGGCGAGCCTCGTGCCCGAGGACTCGATCCCCGGCGGCACGAGGCCGGCGGCGATGATGGCGGCCTTCAGCAGGCCGAGGTAGTCGCGGCCGAAGTCGAACACCTCGTCGAGCTCGCGCACCGCTGCGGTCGCCTCGAGGTCGACGCTGGCGAGGCGCAGGACGGGTTCGTCGATGACCCGCAGGTACGCCTCGACCGGGGGCCGGGGCTCGGTGTCGCGCCCGTGCACACCGAGATCGATCGAGACGTTCAGCACCCGCGCCCCCTCGGGGAAGTCCATCCCGAGGAAGAAGATGTCGCTCCAGCCGCAGTGGGTGAGGTCCATGCGCACCGGGGTGCGTTCGCGCAGCAGCGGGTAGGGGGCGTCGCCGCCGCCGCGCCGGCGCAGCTCCGGGCGGATGCGCAGCGGCTGGTCGAGGGGATGGCCGAGGCGGAACATCCACGAATTGCCGCGGGTGGAGCGCACGGTGTGGCGCACCTGGTCGGCGAGGGTCTGGAAACCCAGGGCGTGGTAGGCCGCGGCCAGCGCGCTGGACAGCGTCTCATTGGCCCCCTGCCCGGCCTGGGCGCGGAGGAAGCCGCTGATGGCCTCCTCGAAGCGCCGCTCGAGCATGCGGCTGAAACCGTCGTACGGCACGCGCCCGAGGCGGGGGAACTCCGGGCGCGCGGGCAGGTGGTAGCGGTGGAGGGCGGCGAGGAAAAACAGGGCCCGGACGCGGTGGTAGAGGTTGGACTGGCGCCGGCGGTAGGCATCGAGCTCGCCGCAGGCCGCCAGCAGTTCGGCCGCGGTCCGTCCCGCGCACCAGCGCTCGAGGGCGAGATCGCGCACTTCCGGCGCCGCCGCCTCGATGATGTCGGTGACGCGGACGCTCATGGTTCAGCGCGGGCGGGTGGCGAGGAGCTCCACCAACTGCGCCAGCACCTGGTCGCGGTCGCGGCCGCTCAGGGTGAGCGCCAGCTGGGCGAACAGCAGACCGTAGGAGGCGCCGATGTCGTAGCGCCGGCCGTCGATGTTGAAGGCGAGGTAGCGGCGGCGCGCGGCCAGGGTGTGGAGGGCGGGGGAGAGGCCGAAGGGCTGCGCCGGGGCCGCCGCCTGCTGCTCCGCGAGGAGATCGAAGACCTCCGGCGGCAGCACGTGCATTCCGAAAAAGCAGAGGTAGTGCCCCGCCCGCAGCCCGGGCACCAGCAGCTGCTGTTCGGCCACCGTGGGGGTCGGCTTCTCGAGCACAGTCTCGATCTGGTAGAGCGGCCGGTCGCCGCCCACGAGCCGCCCGCCCACCGTGCCGTAGGCGGTCAGCAGGCTCTCGTGCGTGGGCTGCACCGCCGAGACCGGCGCGTCCTCCGCCCCCGCGACGTCGACGAGCTGCCGGGCGCAACTGGTCGTGCCGCGCGCCACGTGGAGATGGTCGCCGACGAGATGGAGAAAGGCCTCGCCGCCGATGAACTCGCGCCCGCACAGCACCGCATGGCCGTAGCCGCGCGGATCGCGTTGGGCGACGAACCGCACCCGGTCGCGCAGGGCGCCGCAGGCCCCGGCGTACGCGGTCTCGTCGCCTGGGCAGACCACCACGCCGAATTCCTCGACGCCGGCCCCGGCCGCCTCCTCGAGGATGATCTGCAGGGCCGACTTGGCCTCGCCCTGCTGGTCGATCAGCATCTGGAGCGGCAGCGAGCGCTGGCGGGGGTTGGCGGCGGTGATGAGCGCTTTGCGGACTTTCATGGGGGAGGGGGCGGGGCGCGCGTTCCCGTCGAGGAGAACGCCGGCGGCACCGCGAGACAATCCGAAAGCGGTCCGGCGGGCCCCGCGCCGCCGTCACTGCGGGTTTGCGGAGCGCCGGAATCCTTCTAAGCTCCCCGCAGCCCGTCGTCGGGCGCAAACGCCAGCATGAAACCCAGACCCAAGCTCTATCTCCACCGTTCGCGGGGCAAGGCCGCGCCGCGGATCGCGCGCGGCTATGACCCGGCGTTCCGCGTCACGCCGGCCTACCGCGCGGAGCTGCCGGACCTGATGCACGCGGTCGACGCGATCCAGGGCGCGCGCGTGCCGATCCAGCAGGTGGGGGTCGCGAATTTCCGGCTGCCGATCCGGGTGCGGACCCGGAACGGCGGGGCGATCCCGCTCGAGGCGACGGTGACCGGCACCGTGTCGCTCGAGGCCGAGCTCAAGGGCATCAACATGAGCCGCATCGTGCGCTCGTTCTACGACCACCAGGACGGGATCTTCACGCTCGAGTGGCTGGGGCGCATCCTCCGGGCCTTCCTGCGGCGCATCAAGAGCAAGGAGGCGCGGCTCAAGGTCGCGTTCTCGTATCCCCTGCGGCAGCGGAGCCTGCGCAGCGGCCTGGAGGGCTGGCAGTACTACCAGGCCGCGTTCGAGGGCGTGATGACGCACACCGGGCGCTACCGCCGGTTCCTCCATTTCGATTTCGTCTACTCCTCGGCCTGCCCGTGCTCGGCCGAGCTGGCGGAGCACGCGGAGGACCGCCGCGGCGTGTACTCGATCCCGCACTCGCAGCGGAGCAAGGCGCGCGTCGTGGTCGAGATCGCGCCCGGGCGCCGGCTCACCCTCGAGCAGCTGCATGCGCACTGCCTGCGGGCCCTCAAGACGGAGACGCAGGTGATGGTGAAGCGCGAGGACGAGCAGGCGTTCGCCGAGCTCAACGGCGCCTTTCCCAAGTTCGTGGAGGATGCCGCGCGCCTGCTCTACCTCGAGCTGAACCGCGACCCGCGCATCAAGGATTTCCAGGCCGCCTGCGCCCACCTCGAATCGCTGCACTCCCACGACGCCGTGAGCGCGATCTGCAAGGGCGTCACTGGCGGCTTCACGGCGGACTTCATGGATTTCGGACAGCTCGTCTGCTGAGAAATCAAACCTTCCGCGGATGACCGCAGATGCTTTTCGAAGCACTCAGTGGCCCGATCATTGGGGCGGCGATGGCCGTGCACAATGAACTCGGGCCCGGACTCGACGAAAAGCTCCACGAACGGGCGCTGGTGATCGAGCCGCGCAAGCGCGGGCATCGCATCGACCAACAAGAATCCCATCCCGTGCCCTACGGCGGAGAGCTGATCGGCAATCTTGTTCCGGATCTGATCGTCGATGAATTGGTGATCGTCGATCCCAAGACCGTCGAGGCGCTCAATGATATCCGCGTGCCGCAGATGATCGGCTATCTTGCGATCACCAGGCCCAAGTTGGCGCTGCTTTTGAATTTCAAGCACGCCAGGCTCCAGTGGAAACGCATCGTGCGTGAAACTGAAGATTGATCCGAACCCCATCCCCGAGATCCGCGGATGAACAAGGCGCTGGTACGTGGAGGGCGGGATTGGGTGTTGCGGCGGGCGCCGCCGCGAGGCTGGAACGCGTTGCGTTCCGCACGTTTCGGCAGAACTGGCCCCGATATTTGCATGAGATAGGCCGGTGCCGGCGGAGGGGACAGGGCGCCATCCGGCTCGGGATCAAGGGCTTGTCTCCGCGAAGCCCCGGCTGGCACGCATCCAGCACTAGGAGGCCCGGCCCGCAGAGGCCGATCATCATGACTTGGCGCAACGCACTTGGTTTTCTGATGCTGGGAGTGGGCATGCTGGGGCTGCCAGCGGTGGCCCCCGGTTTGGTGGCGGCTCACGGACTGTATGGCACGAGCACGCGCGAGCTCTGGCTGCTGCTGATGGGCGCCGTCAACGTGTCTCTTGGCAGCGGTGTCTTGGGCTGGCAGATCCTTAAGTTGGCGGCGCGGATCCCGGCCCTGCTGGTGCCGGCGCCGGTGCCTCTGCCCCAGCCGCGTCCGGCGTTGCGGCCGGCGCTGCGGCGGCCGGTTCGGGCCGGAGTCTATTGACGCGGGCCGGCGTTCAGACGTCCGCGGCTTCGCGGGCGTTCAGCTGGTCCACCAGGCAGATCGTGCTGGTGCCGCGGTGCCGCTTGATGACCTTCGGAAAAAAGAGGTTGTTGGGGATCTGTGCGCCCGGGATCACAGCCGCGGCACCGGGCAGCTTGGCGGCGGCCAAGGCCAACCCGTTTTCAATTTGAGGCAGGGCGGGCGTGGGGCGGCACGGAATTCAGCGGGGCGTGGAGGAATCGTACGCCGGCGTGGCGCCGCGGCGCGAGGCCACCCACTCGCCGAGGCGGCAGGCGCGGGCGAGGATCTCCCCGTCGGTTCGCGGTCCGGCGAGCAGCCCGGAAACCAGCGCGGCCAGAAAGGCATCTCCCGCCCCCACGGTGTCCCCGACCTGCACGGGGCGCCCGGATTCCCAATGCCAACGCCCGGCGCGCAGCAGGCCCGCGCCGCGCGCTCCGGCCGTGACGCAGACGAGCGGGCACCTGGTCTGGTCCGCCAGCGCCCGGGCCCGTGCTTCCTCGGTTCCGCCCGTTCCGGCCAGGCGCGCCGCCTCCCCGGCGTTCAGCTTCAGCACCGTGGCGCGGCGGGCCAGCGCGCGCGCCCGCTCGAGATCGTCGTGCGGCGGACGGAGGTTGACGTCAAACACCCGCCACGCGGCATCCGGAACCAGCGCCAGCAGACGGTCGAGTTCCAGGAGGTTCGGCGGCGAGCGCTGGGCGAGGGAGCCGAAGATGACCGCGGGCGTGGCCGCCGCGGCGCGCAGCACCTCGTCCGGGAGCCCGATCCGGTCCCACGCCACCTCGGTGCCGATCTCGTACTGCGCCTCGCCGTGCGGGTTCAATTGCGCGCGGACGTATCCGGTGGGCCGGTCGGGGTGGCGCGTGATTCCGTCCAGCCCCAGGCCCCAGCCGCGGAGCCGGCGGAGCAGCTCGTCGCCGAGGACATCCCGTCCCACCGCCGAAACGACCAGGACGCGGCGGCCGAGGTGGTGCAGGTGGTAGGCGACATTGAACGGCGCCCCGCCCGGGTATGCGGCATCGGGCAGAAAATCCCAGAGGATTTCGCCGAAGCAGAGGATCGGCCCGGTCGCGTCATTCATGGTTCAGGCGCTCCGGGTCGGCCTCGACCTCCTGGCAGGCCTTGATGAACGAGGCGGCGGACCAGGCCTGGAAGGCCTTGCCCATCGGCCGCCCGGTGACGCCGTGGGCCCACTCGTTGAACTCCCATTCATGGTCGCGGCCGAGCTGGTTGAGCCGGGCCAGCCGCACGAGTTCGCGGCAGGCCACCTCGTGGAATCCGAGCCGGTGGATGAAGCGGACCCACAGGCCGCCGATGAACGGCCAGATGCCGCCGTTGTGGTAGTGGTGCGGCAGGTTGAGCAGGTTGACCGTGTAGTAGGTGCGCCAGTCGGGGTCGCCGGCCTGCACCACGGGGTAGAGGTTGGCGACCGGCCAGGGGTCGTTCACGCCCACGCCCCACATGAAGCGGAAGGCGATGCGCGCGCGCTCCACGTCGAGCAGGTTGAGGAGAAAGGCGAGGACGTTGCCGTAGACGTCGCACCGCCAGTTGAAGGCGAACGGGGTGATCTCCGCGAGGAGGTACTGGGTGTTGCCGAGGTCGAACTGGCGTTCGGCGAACCGGTTGATGTTGGGCGTCGCCTCCGAGGGCGCCGCCGGCCGCACCGTGGGCCAGAAGGTGTCGAGCACCCGGCTGCGGACGCGCTGCGACCAGCGGAGGTAGTCCGCCGCACGCTCGTAGTCGCCCTGGAATTCGAGCAGGCGGCCGAAGCAGACGTTGGTGCGGAACCAGAGCACCTCGTCATAGAGCGCGTTGTAGCTCCGCCCGAAGAGGTCGGTCCAGTCGCCGGCCTCGGGGATCTCGAGCAGGCCGTCGTTGTTGCTGTCGTGGGCGCTGAGCCAGTTCATCGCCACCTGCAGCCGGGCGGAGTGCTCGCGCAGGAAATCGTGGTCGCCGCTGGCGACGACGTAATGGTAGACGGCGATGATGACCCACAGGCCGCTGTCGATGGAGGCGATGTTGCCCACGCCGCCGTAGTCGGGCTGGCCGTCGTCGAGGCGGACGTTGGCCGGGATCTGGCCGGAGACCGAGGCGGCGGCCAGGAGGGTCTCGAGCGTGCGCCGGCCGGCCGCGTGGAGGTCGGCGTCGTCGAGGTCGAGCGTGTGGATCAGGGTGAAGGCGCCGTCGCGCGCCCAGACCGAACGGTAGTTCACGTCGGTGCCGGTCGCGGTGTTGTCCGCGAGCGAGCAGGCGGAGAAGCCGAGGGGGCTGATGTTCTTCTTCAGCGCCGCGATCGCCCGCTCGTAGGCGGTGTGCAGGAAGCGGCGCTCGTCCTCGCTCAGGGAGCCGAGGCGCGTGCCGGTGAAGAGCAGGCGGAAGCCGGTGGCCATCTTTTCCGCCGGGGTGCCGGTCTGCACCGCGGACGGAAGCTGCGAGATCACGCCGTAGTGCATCAGGCCGTCGAGCACGCCGTCGGCGAGGACGGCGCGGGCGGTGTAGACGGGGATGTCGACCGTCGCCTCAAACAGCTCGGGCTGGGCGTTCTCGACGATAATGCCGCGCACGCCCGGCAGGCGGAACATGCTGGCGTCGTTGCCCGTGTCGCCCGCCACCAGCACCTGGTCGAGGCTGAGGCGCAGCTTGAGGCAGAGCCACTGCAGGGCGCCCGCCTTCGTGGCGCGGGGCGGCAGCAGGTCGAGGTCGCGCTGGCTGGAGTAGACGACGCCGGCGTTGAGCCCGGCGGCTGCGAGGCGCTGGCGCAGGTCCGCCAGCTGCTCGGGGGTGGCGCGCTCGAGGAACCAGCTGGATTTGAAGCGGTGCTGGAATTCGTCCGGCTGGCGGCGCACGCCGGGAAAGGCGCCGACCACCGCCTCGATGCCGGACAGCTCCCAGCCGTCGGCGAGGAACTGGTGGAAATCCTCCAGAAACCGTCCGGCCCGGGCGTCGTAGATCTGGGTGCCGACGCCGCCGATGTAGTAGTCCGGCGCGGGGAGCCCGCTCGCGGGGGTGAACTTCAGGAGGTCATCGACGAGGCGCCCGCTGTTGTAGACCAGCAGCGGCCGGCGGCGCGCGGGCAGCAGCTCCCAGGCGGTCTTGAACCGGCGGGTGGCCTCGGGATTGCCGAGCAGGGTGCCGTCGAGGTCGCTGCTGAACAGGCGGATGGGTTTGGCGGATTCCGCGGGCATCGGGGCAGGGGGCGTGGGGGCGGCTCAGTCGCCGTCGTTCCACGGCTCGTCCCACTCGGTGTCGGTGAACGCCTGGGGCACCGCGCGTTCCTCGATCAGGCTGATGAGCTGCTGGGCGATGCCCGTCCAGGTGAAGAGGCTGCGCGCCTTGTGCGCGCCCATGCGCGACAAACGCGCCGAGAGGCGCTCGTGCTTGAGCACCTTGTAGATCGTGATGCCCAGATCCTCCCGGTCGAAGGCGTCGGCATAGAGGGCGTGGCGGCCGAACGTCACGGCGCGGTAGAGGCCGCCATGGGTGGTGACGACGGTCGGCGTGCCGCAGGCCATCGCCTCGATCGCCGTCATGCCGAAGGGCTCGTAGCGGCTGCTCAGGACAAACACGTCGGCGGCCCGGTAGTAGTCGGCCAGGTCGGTGTCGGCCACGTAGCCCCCGAACTTGATCCGGGACGCGAGGCCGAGCCGCTCCGCCTGCGCCTTCAGCTCGTCCAGCAGCTGCTGCTCCTTGGCGGTCACCTGCACGCCGCCGATGTCGAGGTGCAGGACGGCTTCGGGGAGCCGCGCCGCGACCAGCGCAAAGGCGTCGAGCAGCAGGTCGTAGCCCTTGTTGCGCGCCAGCCGGCCAAGCGCGAGGATCACCTTGCCCTCAAAGCCGAGCCGCTGGCGGATGGTCTGGCGGGTCGCCGCGCTGACGGGATAGAAGCGGTTGTCGTCGTAGCCGGGCGGGATCATGTGCACCTGGTCGGCCGGCGTGCCGTAGTCCTGCACGACCATCTCCAGCTGGGGCGGGGTGGTGGCGATGACGGCGGTGCAATCCCGGTAGAGCAGCGTCTCCTCGCGGATCCGCGTCGTGAAATTGTATTTGGCCTCGAAGTTCCCCACGTCCTCCGGGAAATCCTGCTCCATCAGCCTCTTCTTCCACAGGCCGAGGGAGTGCGGCGTGTGGACGTGCGGCACGTTGAGGGTCTCGGCCAGCCTCCGGGTCGCCAGGCCCGCGTCCCAGTAGTGGCTGTCGAAGAACTGGTACTTCAGGTCGTGCTTCTGGATCAGGCGCAGCGCGTGCTCGGCCCACTCGCCGAGATGGCGGTGAAGGTACTCCTTGCCGATGAACTTCCGGCCGCCGCAGGGCACGCGGAGGATGCGGACGCGGTCGCTGACCTGGTCCACGGCGGGCTGGTCCTCGAAGCGGCGCGTCCAGATGTCGACCTCGAAGCCCAGCTGGGCCACCTTGCGCGAAAGCTCGAGGACGTAGACCACCTGCCCGCCGGTGTCCGCCGCCCCGAGCGGAGGCTCGGCGGCGACGTATCCGTGGGTGGAGACCATGCCGATTCGCGGCAGCGATGAGTCGAAGGTGAGCTCTGGCATCGTGACGGACATGGGCACACGCGACCCTGAGGGCGCATCGTGCCTCATGGAAAGCTGCGGGTGAGGATGCCCGCGGTGCGACCGGCGGTCTGGACACCAACCGCGGCCGAAAGTGCCAGGGGTTTTCACCTCCGGCGGCCTTTTCGGCCCCGGGGCGGGCTTGCCAGGCCGGCGGCCCGCTGGCACAAACCCGCCATGTCATCGCAGCGCCGGACGATCCTGGTCGTGGAGGACGAAGCGCCGATCGCCGAGGCGGTGGTGTACGCGTTGCGGACCGAGGGCTTCGAGCCGGTGTGGAAAACCACCGGGCGCGAGGCGCTGGCGGTGCTGCAGGCGCAGCCCGTCGCGCTGGTCGTGCTCGACATCGGCCTGCCCGACCTGAGCGGACTCGATGTCTGCCGCGAACTCCGCCGCGCGCAGGCGGTGCCGGTGATCTTCCTCACGGCGCGCAGCGCCGAGGTCGACCGGATCGTGGGCCTGGAACTCGGGGCCGACGACTACGTCGCCAAGCCGTTCAGCCCGCGCGAACTCACGGCGCGGGTCCGCGCCGTGCTGCGCCGGACCGACGGGGGTGCCGCCGCCGGGCCGCGCGCCGCGCCGGCCGGGCCCTGGCACCACGATGCGGCGCGCTGCCGCGTCAGCTACCGGGGCCGGGCCCTGGAATTGACGCGCAACGAATACCGGCTGGTGGTCGCGCTGCTGGCGCAGCCCGGCCGGGTGTTCTCGCGCGACCAGCTGATGGAGGCCGCATGGGACGATCCCGGCGCGGCGCTCGACCGCACGGTGGATGCGCACATCAAATCGCTCCGGGCGAAGGTCCGGGCGGTCGCGCCCGGCGCCGATCCGGTCGTCACCCACCGCGGGCTCGGCTACGCGCTGCGCGAGGAGACATGAGCCTCCGCCTGCGCCTGCTTTTCCTGCTGCTCGCGATCTATGCCGTGGGCGGCGCGCTGCTGACGCGCTGGGCGCTCAACCAGGTTCGCCCGCGCTACCTCGAGTCGATGGAGGAGTCGCTGGTGGACACCTCCGTGCTGCTGGCGTCGGTCCTGGAGACGCAGCTGCCGGTGGGCGAGATCAACGGCGACGTGTTCAGGCGCGCCTATGCGGCGGCGCGCGGACGGACCTTCGAAGCGAGGATCTTCTCGCTGCGCAAGACGGCGATCGATCTCCGGGTGTACGTCACCGATGCCCGGGGGCGGGTCGTGTTCGACTCGACCGGGCGCGACGAGGGCAAGGACTACTCGCGGTGGAACGACGTGGCGCGGACGTTGCGCGGCCAGTACGGCGCGCGTTCGACGCGGGATGCGCCGGGGGATGACAATTCGCAGGTGATCTATGTCGCCGCGCCGGTGCGGCAGGACGGGCGCATCGTGGGCGTGGTGGCGGTGGGCAAGCCCACCCGCGGCATCAACGCGCTGGTGGCCGTCGCCCGGCGGCGGATTCTCATCGGCGCGGTGGGCGGCGGCGTGGGGCTGCTGCTGGCGCTGCTGGTGGTGACCTCGTGGGTCATCGCCCCGCTGGAGAACCTGACCGCGTATGCGCGCGCCGTGCGCGACCGCCGGCCGGTCCCGCCCCCGGCGCTGCCGGGCCGCACCCTGCGCGATCTGGGCACGGCGCTGGAGGAGATGCGCGACGCCCTGGAGGGGCGGCAGCAGGTCGAGCGCCAGGCGCAGGCGCTCGGCCACGAGCTCAAGGCGCCGCTCGCCGCCATCCGCGGCGCCGCGGAGCTGCTCGACGAGGACATGCCGGCGGAACCGCGGCGGAAGTTCCTCGGTCACATCCGGAGTGAGGTCGCGCGCATCCAGCAGATCGTGGAGCGGTTGATCGAGCTCTCGTCGCTGGAGGCCCGCAAGACGCTGCGGCAGGCCGAACGCCTGGAGGCGGCGGCGCTGCTGGCCGAGGCGGCGGGGGCGCTGCGGCCCGCGTTCGACGCCGGGCGGGTGGCCTTGCAGGTGGAGGGTGGGGCGGGACTCGGGCTGCGGGGCGAACGCGGGCTGCTGCGCGAGGCGCTGGTCAACCTGCTCCAGAACGCGCTCGATTTCACCCCGGCCGGCGGGACCGTGACGCTGCGGGCGGCGGCGGCGGCGGGCCGGGTCGAGTTCACCGTGGACGACACCGGACCCGGCGTGCCGGACTACGCGCTCGGCCGGGCGTTCGAGCGCTTCTATTCGCTGCCGCGGCCGGGCACCGCCCGCAAGAGCACGGGCCTGGGCCTGAGCCTCGTGCGCGAGATCGCCCACCTGCATGGCGGCGAGGCGGCGCTGGCCAACCGTCCGGAGGGCGGCGCGCGGGCCACGCTGTGGGTGCCGCGGGGTGCGGCCTGAGTTTTCCCGGAGAATTCATCGGGCGTTCACACGGGCTTCACGCGGGCCGGGCAGGGTGGGCGCATGACCTCGACCCCCGTAGCCGCCAATCCGTGGTTCAAGCGCTGGGGCTGGCTGCACCTGCCGGTCACCCTCGCGGGCGTGATCGCCACGCTGCTGGCGCTGGCCTTTTGCGCCAACGTCTTCATCGCGCTGGACCGCCACTCACACTCGGCGAGCGACACGCTGTACGGCTGCTATCCGTTCTTCGTGTCCACGTTCCTGCTGTGGGCGTGGCTGGCGGAGCGGACGTCGGGAAGGTGAGGGGCGCGCCATGCAGCCGCCCCCGCTTCCTCCCGAGATGGTCACGCCGGCCCGCCGCCGGCTGGCGGTGTTTCTCAAGCTGGCCGGCATCGCCGCCCTGATCGGCCTGCTGCATGTGCCCGTGATTTTGACCCATGGCGTGCTCCAGGAGCGGTGCAATTATCAGCAGAAGGCGATCGGCGAGATCGCCGGCCTCTGGGGCCGCGAGCAGCATTTCACCGGTCCGGTGCTGGCGGTGCCCTACGCCTGCAAGGCTCCGGTGATCCGCGCCCGCGTCGTGGACGGCAAGGCGGTGCAGGTCGAGGAGGCCGAGCTGCAGACCGCGACGGCGTATTTCCTGCCGGAGACGCTGAGCGTCACCGGGCAGGTGGAGCCCGAGGTGCGGCATCGCGGCATCTATGACGCGGTCGTGTATGGCACGACCCTGAAGGTCGCCGGCGCCTTCCAGCCGGATTTCGGCGCGGCGGGCATCGTGGCGGATCGCATCGATTGGGACGCCGCCGCGATCCTCATCGGGCTCACCGACCTGCGGGGCATCCGCTCGCTCTCGCCCTGCCGGGTCGAAGGCGCGCCGCCGGCGGCGTTCGAGGCGACGGATGGCGGCGACGGAAGCCTGCTGCCGCTCAAAGCCGCGATCGAGAAAGCCGGCCCGGGCCGCCGGATCGAATTCGCTTTCGACGCCGGCGTCCAGGGCAGCGAGCGACTCCAGATCGCCCCGGCGGGCAAGGCGACGACGGTCGTGCTCGCGTCGAGCTGGCCCGACCCGTCGTTCGGCGGAGCCTACCTGCCGGCCAAGAGGCACGTCGGCCCGGCCGGCTTCGACGCGACCTGGGAGATCTCCGAGTTCAGCCGCGGATTTCCGCAGACCTGGGCCAGCCGCGCCGCCAACGGATCCGAGTGGGTGGAGCAGATCGAGGCGGC
>JBAIXJ010000613.1:0-3289 GCA_037916645.1 Opitutales bacterium
GTCAACGAATTCGCGGTGCGCCTGGTGCCGGTGTTGTTTCTCGGCGGAACCCTCGCCGCCCTGGCGTGGCTCGGCCGCCTGGCGCGGCTGGAGAGGCGGGCGCAGGCGGCGTGCCTGATCCTCCTGAGCGGCGGCGGCTACGTGGTCATGAGTCGCTCGCTCCTGTTCGATGGGCCGATGATGTGCTGGCTGGCTTGGGCCATGGCGGCGTTCTTCGCGTGGCGCCGCCACGGACAGCGCCGGTGGCTGTGGCTGTTCTATGCGGCGCTGGCGGCCTCGGTGATGACCAAGGGTCTGGTCGGACTCGTGATCGGCGGCGGAGTGGCCGTGCTCGCCACGGCCTGGCTTGATCGCAGCCTGCGCGCGGTCCTCCGCGTCTTCGACCCGGTCGGCCTGTTGATCCTGGTTCTGCTGGCGGCCCCGTGGCACGTCCTCGCGGCGGCGCGGGAGCCGGACTTCCTCAACTTCTATTTCATCAACGAACACATCCGCCGGTTCCTGGATTTGCGGGAGCCGAAGGACTACTACACCGGTCCGGTCTACTACTACCTCACGCGCCTGCCCATCTACCTCGGCGCCTGGATCGCCTTCCTGCCGCTGCTCCTCCGCGGGTCCCGCCTCCGGGAGAATTTCCCGGGCAACGCCGACGCGTCCCCCGGTTCGGAACGCGAACTCCGCGTCGTCCTGTGGACGTGGTGGCTGGTGCCGCTGGTGTTCTTCTCCCTGTCGCGGGCCAAAGCCAATTACTACCTGCTCTCCGCGGTGCCCGCGCTCGCCTTTCTGCTCGCCCTGGGGTGGCCGGCGATGGCGCGGCAGACGGGCCGGCGCCGGTTGGTGGCGGGAAGTCTGGCGCTGGTGCTCGTGGCGCTGGCCACGCCGATGGCCGTGGCGGCGGTGGCGCACTACAAGCCCGAACTCCAGCCCGAGCTGACGGCCACGGCGGTCCTGCTTTGGGTGCTGCTGGCGAGCGTCGTGGGGCTGGCCGTTGCCGCTCTGGCGTGTGCGCTGCGGCGACGGTTTCGGGCCGCCTTCTGGCTCACGGTGGGCCTGGGCGTGGTCCCCTGGCTGACCGCGCCCGCCCTGTTGCGCGAGACCGACGAGGCGCTGTCGCAACGCGACCTCGCCCGGTATCTCGCCGCGGAGATGCCGGACGCCCGGGTGGTGCTGAATCGTGATTACGAGAAGATCTCCTCGCTCGCCTTCTACCTGCCGCCGCCGTTGGCCATTCTGGACAGCCGGAGCGACGATCTGCTCTACCAGCAGCGGCACGGCTACAACCGCCCGCAGTTTCTCGATGACGCGGAGTTCCGCCAACTCGCGGCCCGCGGGCCGGTCGCCCTCGTGGCGCGCCCCTGCTTCGTCGAGCGCCTGCTCGCGCGCCATCGGTCCCTCGGCCTCCACGTGGTTCGCGCCTTTCGCTCGGCCGTCGTCCTGACGGCCGATCCCGCGTTGGCCGCGGCCGCGGCGGGGCGGGCGCGCGGTGGCTGACGCGGCGCGCGAGATGTTGACGGCGGTCCATTGCGTCGATCGACATGGGGGCGCGATTTCGTCACACCCGCAATGTTGAGCGACCCTGCCCCCCCGCGAATCCAGTCGGCCGTGCTCGTGCCGGTTTTCCGGCGGGACGACGGCGAACTGCGCCTGCTCGTGGTGCGGCGGGCCGAGGGCGGGCTGCACGGGGGGCAGCTCGCGTTTCCCGGAGGCAAGTGCGAGCCGGGCGACGCCACACCCCTGGCGACGGCACTGCGCGAGGCGCACGAAGAAGTGGGGATCGCGCCCGAGGAGGTTCAGATTCTCGCGCCCCTGCCGCCCGTCGACACCGCGACGACCGGGTTCCTGATCCATCCGTTTCTCGGCCGGCTGACTTCGCCGGGGAACTGGCGGTTGGAGGCGGGCGAAATTGCCGAGGTGCTGGAGGTCAAGGTCAAGGATTTGTCCCGACCCGAAATGCGGGGCGAAGCCATGGAACAGTTTCCCGTCTGGCCGGCGCCGATGCGGATCGCGTTCTATCGCGTCGGCCCGCACCGGCTGTGGGGCGCCACGCACCGCATCGTCGAGTCGCTCGTGCCGCGGCTGCTCGCCGGCGAATGGCCCCTGTAGGACGATCGGACCGCCGGAGGCGACCAGGACAGCGGTGGGTCCCTAGCCGAGCGGAATCCGGGCCTTGTTCCGGTCAAGCCAGCCGGCGAAGTCCAGGAGGGCGGGATTGAGCGACCGCGAAACGGCGAGACTGCGGGACTGGCTGAAGTACTCCTCAAAGTCCCGGTAGAACTGGAACATGTTTCCGAGATCATCGGCGCCCGGAAAGCCGAAACCGCGGTAGACTTCCGGCGGCACGGCGTTGTAGCGCACGTCCTTTCCGAGGGCCTTGGTGAAGGCGGCGGCCATCTGCGCGCCAGTCAGGTGGTCGCCGGCGATGCCGACCGTCTGGCCAATGTATTCCCGTCCACGTTTGAAGATGCCATACGCGCACCGGCCGATGTCCTCCGAGGCAATGCTCGCCATCGTTTTGTCCCCGAGTGGGAACGTGAGGGCCAGGCGGCCGTCCGGCCCCTTCTGGGGCCCCATGCCGAAATGGATGAAGTTCTCCCAGTAGAACGACGTCAGGAGGAACGTCACCGGCACCCCGGCGTCGGTGAACCGCTGGTTGGCCTCCCCCTTGGCGTCGAAATGCGGCACCTTGTACTTGCCGTGAAGCGTCGGCATCCGGTTGTCCGCGAGCGGCACCCATTTGCGGGTGTCCTCGAGCGTGGACCAGATGACATGCCGCAGGCCGGCATGCCGGGCGGCCGCGGCCATCGCCGTGGCCTCGGCGAGCTCCTTTTCGGGCGAGAAATGAGCCCAGAAGAATGTGACGCAGTACGCGCCGTAAGCGCCGGCGAACGCCCGCCGCAGATCCTCCTCGCGATCGATGTCGGCGGCCACCACCTCGGCGCCGATCTTGGCGAGCGCCTTGGCCTTCTCCGAGTTGACGTCGCGGGTGACGGCCCGGGCGGCAAAGCCGCCGTGCGGATCGTTGCAGATGGCGCGGACGAGGCCGCCGCCCTGGGCGCCAGTGGCGCCGAGCACTACGATGATCTTCTTGTCAGCCATGGTGGGGGATCTCGCTGGAATCGGGGTGAGCGTGGGATGCCGGAGGGTGCAAGCTGGGCCGAAATCCCAGCGGCGCAAGTGGCGGCATCCGATTCTGGGTCGCAGAGGAATCGTTCCCCGACGGCGGCAAGCCGGATCGGCGCCGTCAGTTCCCGGTCGTTGCCGGCCGGGTGACGATGGCGCCTCGCGCCACGAT
>JBAIXJ010000614.1:0-2044 GCA_037916645.1 Opitutales bacterium
GATCTCGGGGACCTGCTCACCAACGGGCCGTGGCTGATCCTGTTCGCGGCCACGGTGACCTTTGTTCTTTTCGGGGCGATCCGGAGCAGCGTCACCGCCTACTATTTCAAATACTACGTCGGCGCGCAGACGCTGACCCTCCCCGCCTTCCTGCCCCCGGCCGCCGCGGGGACGCAGACCTGGAGTTGGGAGAGCCTGGTTTCGGCCTTCAACACCAGCAGTCAAATCGCCTCCCTGGTCGGCGTCCTGATGATTCCGTTCTTCGCGCGACTCGCCGGTCGAAAGACGGCGGTCGTGGTCCTGCTGGCCGTTGCGATCCTCTCCACCGCCTCCTTCTACCTGCTCCGGCCTGACCAGCTCGGCCTGATCTTCGGGATCAACCTGCTCGGGTGCGTCACCGGCGGGCCGCTGACCGCCCTCCTCTGGAGCATGTACGCCGACACGGCGGACTATTCAGAATGGAAGCGGGGCCGCCGCGCCACGGGCCTGATCTTTTCCGCCTCGATCTTTTCCCAAAAACAGGGCTGGGCGATCGGGGCGTGGGTGGCCCTCGCCCTGATGCAGCGACTCGGCTTCGTCGCCAACGCCGCCCAATCCGTGAGTTCGCTCCACGGCCTGGTGCTGCTCATGAGCGTGGTCCCGGCCGCGCTCGGCGTCCTGGCGACAGTCATCGTCCTCTTCTATCCGCTGGATGAGGCGCGGGTCGCGCAGATCGCGTCTGAGCTGCGGCAGCGCCGCGCCCGCGAGGCCGCCGCGGAACCCCCCGGGGCCGTCGCCTAGCGGTGACCTAGTCAAAACATGGTTGCCAGACCCACGGCGCAGCCGAACCAGAATGACGGCCGCACCGCGTGATGCCTGCGCCCCCCGGGCCTGCCCGCTGTGAGCCTGACCTTACCGGACAAAGGTCGGGCTGCCGAGCTTGTGATGTGAATCCACAATCTGCCCCATCCCCGCCGGCCCCATCGCGCCTCTTGCTTATGGGGTCCTCTTGCAAATGGGGTCAGGACGCGGGAATTGATATTGACCACCAACGCTTCGCGGGCCATCTCGGGAGCATGGCCCGCAAGCTGCGGCTGGAATTTGCCGGCGCGTGTTATCACGTGATCAACCGGGGCAATTACCGGGCCGATGTATTCCGGTCGGAGGGAGCGAAGGCCGCCTTCGAGGCGTGCCTGTTCGAGGCGTGCGCCAGATCGGGCTGGCGGCTGCATGCCTTTGTGATCATGCGCAACCACTACCATTTGGCGGTGGAGACGCCGCGGGGGAACCTGGTGGCGGGGATGCAGTGGTTGCAGGGGACCTTTGCCAATCGATTCAATCGGCTGCGGGGGGAGCGCGGCCATCTGTTTCAGGGCCGCTATCAGGCCCTGGCGGTGGAGGCGGACGGGGCGCTGGGACCGGTGTGTCACTACATTCATCTCAATCCCGTGCGTGCGGGCATCGTGCCGGTCGAGCGGTTGGCCGAGTACCGGCATTCGAGCTACTGGTATCTGATCAAGGCGAAAACCCGGCCGGCCTTTCTGGTGGTCGAGGCCGCCCTGAACGATGCGGGCGGATTGGCGGACACTCCCTCGGGCTGGCGCAGCTACCACGATTATCTCGCTTGGCAGGTGGCGGCGGGACCGGCGGGCAAGAGTGCCGCCTACGTCCGGATGAGCCAGGGATGGGCGCTGGGGACGGCGGAATTCAAGGCCACGCTGCTGCAGGGCCACGCCGTGGCCGCCCAGGCCCGCGTCTGGGCCTCCGACGGAGCCCGCGAGTTGCGGGCGGCTCGCTGGGAGGCGGCGCTGGCAAGGGCGCTGCTCGCCGCGGGCCAATGTCTGGAAGCGGCGGCCGCAGCGCGCAAGTCGGCGCCCTGGAAGTTGGCGGTGGCCGCGTGGATGAAAAGCCGGACGCAAGCCTCCAACGGCTGGCTGAGCGAGCGACTGACGTTGGGCAAACCCGCCGCCTTCAGTCGGAACCTCACCCATTATCGCCGCCACCTGCAGCCGACCGACAAGCTATGGAAACGTCTGATATCAATTCCCGCGTCCTGACCCTTTTT
>JBAIXJ010000615.1:0-8754 GCA_037916645.1 Opitutales bacterium
CGACGTCCCGGCGCCAGGACAGCCGCCCGTCTTTCCACCACCGCACAACCAGCAAGGCCGCGGGCAGCGTCGCCGTCACGCTCTTGGTGCCCAGGGCGAGCAGAAACCACAGGGACGCCCAGGCATACGATCCGCGCCGCCGGGAGGCCGCAAAATCCAGGTAGGCCAGCGCCGCCAGCAGATAGAAGACGAGCGACAGCGTGTTCTTTTGCTCCGAGATCCAGGCCACGGATTCGACGCAGACCGGATGCACGGCGAAGACCGCCGCCGCGAGCCATTCGACTCCGGCGTACCGCCTCCGCTCATGGCCTTCGGCCGTCGAGCCGGTTTCGGCGCCGGGCCGCCGGTAGGGACGGACCGCCGGGCCGTCCGTCTGAACGGTCAACAGTCTCCGCACCAGAACCGCGAGCAGGCAGCACGACGTCGCGTGCAACAGCACATTCAGCAGATGATAGCCAACCGTGGCCTCGCCCCACAGCCGGTGTTCCACCCAGAACGCCGTGTGCAGGACCGGGTAGTATTGCTGGGTGGCGTGGACCTCCGTCCAGATGCGCGCCAAGCCCGACCACGAGCGCAGATCGGGCCGGGTCACATGCGCCGGATCATCCCAGAGCAGTTCGCCCCTGAGGGCCGGCCAGTAGCAGGCCAGCACCAGCCCGAAAACCAGCGCCGCGGCGCCGCCGGACCGGAGTCGCCGGGACCATGCCGGGTCGCGAGCCTGCATGCGCCACTCTATTTTCCGGCCCGCCGGCAGATCAAGTCCGCCCTGCGCCGGCGACCGTCAACACCAACGGCGTCGCCTTCCCTGTTGCCGGGCGCCGGCCAGCACCAGAAGCACGGCCACGAACCAGGGCGACACCACGCCGCCTCCGCCGCCGCCCGGCGCGGGTGCCGGTGTCTCCGCGGCGGGCGCCGTCACGGTCAGCAGTCCCGCCTCGCTCGTCGCGGCTCCCGCGGCATTGGTGCTCACGCAGCGGAATTGGTCGCCCGACATCAGCGCGGTCGTCGCGCCGAGCGTCAGCGTCGCGCCGGTGACGCCCGTGTAGCCGCCGCCCTCCGCGAGGTCCGCCCACGCGGTCGAGCCGGCAGGCCGGCGTTGCCATTGGAGCGCGGGCGCGGGATTGCCGACCACGGTCACCGTGAATCGCGCGCCGGCGCCGCTCAGGACGCTCTGGGACTGGGGTTGCGTCTGGATCCGCGGCGCCGAAATTGGGAACTGCACCACCGCCGCCGGGGACACGGCCGTGCCGAGGAGGTTGGTCGCCACCAGCGTGTAGCTGCCCGCGTCGACGAGCTCGAGATTCGCCAGCTGCAGCGTGGCGGTGGTGGCGCCGGACACGTCGCCGCCATTCACCAGATTGACGCCGTCCTTCCGCCACTGCAGGGCCGGAAACGGAAAGCCAGCCGCGCCCGCGGTGAGCGTCACGGTGCCGGCGAGGGCGGCCGCTTCCGCGCCGGTCGCCGGGCCCACGGTGGGCGCGGTGTACGGATCGTCGCCGAAGCCGACCGCGGCGAAGTAATCGTTGAGCGGACCCAGAAAGAGATCGGGCTGGCCGACGATGCCGTGCCCGTTGGTCCCGAACGGCGGCAGCATGAGCAGCGTGGCGGCGCCCCCCGCCGCGGTGAACGCGTCGTACATCCGGCGGGCCGTCGGGCCCGAAATCGACAGGTCGTTTTCAGCGTAGATCCAGAACGACGAGACCAGGTCATGGGCGCCGAGTTGCCCGCAGGCCGCCACCCAGTGGTCCTGCACCGAGGAGGTCACGGCGCCGGTGCCCATGAGCCGGTAGTTGGTGCCGCCGCTGATGTTCACGGCTCCGAGCACGCCCTCCATCGCCACATTGGTGCAGGCCAGCGTCACCCAGCCGCCCTGGGACTGCCCCATGACGACCACGCGGTCGGGCAGCACGAAATCCATCGTCCGCCAGTAGGCCACGGCCGCGGCGTAGTCCTTCGCGCCCTCGAGGCCGCTCAACACCGCGGTGTCCTGCAATTCGGAGTCCGGCCCGTCGGAATTGCCGTAGCCGCGCCGGACGATGTAGGCGACGACGTGGCCCTCGGCGGCGAGCGCGTTGCACAGCTCCCCGTACCAGTTGACCGTGTTGGGATCGCGCGCCGGGTACATGCCGTTGCGTCCGTGGCTGAACACGACCAGCGCGTGCGGGCTCGCGTCGTCCGGCCGGTAAAGCTTCGCCTCCAGCTGGTAATCCCGGCCATCGATGCGGGCCGGAAAGAACAGGGTCTGTGTCCGCACCGGGTACACCGCCGCCGGTTGCATCACCATCGGACGCATCACGACCTCTTCGGGGTCACCGCCTGCGGCCGCCCGGGCGCCGCCCCGCCCCCGGAAGCGCGCCCCACCCACGAGAACCCGTTGGGCGGGCGTTGCCTCGACCAACTTCCGACCCGAACCGGAAACCGCCCCGGTGGCCGGGGAAACATTCTCCCGGCTCCCGGCTGCGGCGGACGGGACGGAGGTGACGACCCTATCCGCCTTGGCGGCGGAATCCGGCGCCGGTTGCGCCAATGTCCGGTGGTGGACCGCGGGGCTGTCGTCAATTGCCGCCGGCTCCGGCTGAGGGTGGCCGCCATCACCCGGATCCGAAACGCATGAGCTTTCCGCGGCGACCGAAGCGACCGCAGTCTGCCGCCGGCCGTCGTCGCCCGAGAAGCCGACGGCCACGAAGAGAAGAATGAACCAGGGAGCGCAGGAGATCATCACGCAAACGGGCTGGATCCGTTGTCGGGAGACTGCGGCGGGTCTTTCCGCCTCCTCGGATAACACCGCAACGAACCAATGTCCTTCAATTTCCCGGATCAAACCCGGTGGTCCCAATGATCGGTGTCACGCCGCACCATCGGCCTCCTCGGTGCCGATGGGCCCAGACGCACCGAACCTGCATGGAACTCGGTGCCGACCGAAGGAGCCGGCCCAGCCACGAGCCGGCTCCAGCGTGTCATCCGGCGGAGTCACCGTTCGAACAACGCCGCCGCAACCTGTCATTCCAACCGGCATTGTCGCCGGGCCTCCCGAATTCGGTCCCGGGTGGCCACGCCAAGCCACGCTCACAATCTTCTCTAAAGGTACGGCCGCCGAAGGTTACAGGCCCAGCCGCCTGCGCCCCCCCGGCGTCCCGCCCGCCGCCCGGGACCAGCTTCTCCTGACGACCCCGTAACCATCGCCGGCGAATCCTTTATATCACGGGATGCAACCCCAAGGAGACTCCCTATGAAAATCAGATTGCTCAGCTATGCTCTGTTGGTGACTCCGCTTGCCGCCGTTTTTGCGCAAAGCGAACCCCCGGTTACGGACCTAATCGGGATCAACAACTACTTCACCTATGCCGCCAAAACCAAGATGGTCTTGCAGGACACGGACCTGCCCGCGACGGCCACGCTGCAACAGCTCGACAATCACCGGATCGTGCTGACCCTCACGGAATGGATCGGCACCGAGCCGCGGGACACCGTCCTCGTGGGCACCTGCACTCCGGGCGGCGCCGTGAAAATGACCTATGACTTCGGGGGCGAAGCCGGCATGAAGGAGTTCCTCGACTATGTGAAGTGGCACACCGGCTGCACGATCTCGGGCCATTTCCCGACCTTCTACGGCCGGTTCGATGGCACGCGTTTGCTGCTTGTTACCGAATTCAATTCGCAGTGCCCGGAACACGCGGACGACAATGACATCTTTGACACTCCGGTGGACGGGCCAATTCACTGGAGGTGGACGTTTGACCTCGCGGTCCCTCCGCCAGCCCCTTGAGCCGGTTCGCCGCGGTGGCGCATCGGGAAAGAACTCCCGAATAAAGCCTGCCTCGGATTGCTCACATTCAGCGCTTCCTGCCGCGGGACCCCTCCCTGAGTCCCCGGCAGGAAGCCTTGTATTTGGCCGGCGCCGGCCCCCGATAGAGTCACGGGAGGCGGGCGCATCGACTCACGTCAGGCTCGCCTTGCGTTCTGGAATCGGGCAAATTCCGGCCAAACGCCGTCGCCATGACTCCAGCAGGCCCATCGGCGGACGATGCCTCGGCCGCGAAAACCCCCGGGGCTTTTGCCACCACGCATTGGAGCCTCGTGGTGCAGGCGGCCGGCACCGGCACCGCTGAAAGCCGGGCGGCCCTCGAGGAACTCTGCCGGACCTACTGGCGGCCGCTCTACGCGTTCGCCCGACGCCGCGGCATGAGCCCGCCGGATGCCGAGGACCTCACCCAAGCGTTCTTCGCCGATCTGATCGACCGCCAAGCCATCGCCCGGGCTGATGCGTCCCGGGGACGGTTCCGCACGTTCCTGCTCACGGCCTTCGAGAACTACCGCCGGTTGCAGCGGGAGCGCGCGGGGAGCCTGCGCCGGGGCGGCGGCTGCTCGATCGTGTCGCTCGACGCCATGCGGGAAGCCGAATCGCGTCTGGGACCGGAGCCCGCGACGACGGAATCGCCCGAAAAGCTCTACGACCGACATTGGGCGCAGAGCCTCCTCGAGCAGGCCCTCGCCGCCACGCGGCAGGAGTATGCGGCGATGGACAAGGCGGCTCTGTTTGACGCTTTGCGGACCGCGCTCTGGGGCGGACGGGGCGAGGTCCCCTACGCGGAGATCGCGCGGCGACTCGATTCCACCGAAGGCGCGATCAAAGTGGCCGCCCATCGTCTGCGGCGCCGGGTCGGCGAGCGCCTGCGGACGGAGGTGGCGAAGACGCTGGTCCGTCCCGGCGATATCGAAGACGAGCTGCGCTTCCTTCTCGAAGCCTCACGTTAACCCGTCCTGCCGCCCAAACCTACACCCTCTCCTGTAACCTTCGCCACCCGGACCGATAGAACAACAGAACCGAACCAGGCTCACACCGGCCTGTGGCACCTGTCGCGATTCCGAGCGATGAACGAGTCGAAATGCCAGCGCTGCGGCGCCCCCCTCGACGCGAACGCGGGCGACGTCTTTTGCCCGGCCTGCCTGCTGCAGTCGACGCTCGACTTGCCGGAGACGGACTTGGAGATGCTGAGCCTGGCACCATTGCCACGGATGTTCGGTCCCTACCGGCTGCTCGAGGAAATCGGCCGCGGCGGCATGGGCGTGGTGTACCGGGCGGAGCAAGCCGGACTTGGGCGGACCGTGGCGGTGAAACTGCTGCTGGGCGGCGCTCATTCCACCGAGGCGGCGCTCCGGCGTTTCCATCTCGAGGCCGCCACCGCAGCCGGGCTGCAGCACCCGAACATTGTCGCGATTCACGATTACGGCGAGGTCGACGGCCAGCCGTATTACGGGATGGACTTGATCTTGGGCCGCAACCTGGCGGAGCAATGTGGCGGACGGCCCCTTCCGGCCCGCCGCGCCGCGGAGCTGCTGCGCCTGTTGGCCGCGGCCGTGCATTATGCCCACCAGCAGGGCGTCGTCCATCGCGACCTCAAGCCCTCCAATGTGCTCATCGATGCGGAGGGCCGCCCGCGCATCACTGACTTCGGACTCGCCAAGCGGATCGACGCCGCCACGGGCGGTACCCTGACGGGACAAATGCTCGGCTCGCCCAGTTACGTCGCGCCCGAGCAAGCAGCCGCCCATGCGGCACAGATCGGCGTCGCCAGCGATGTCTATGGCCTCGGCGCCCTGCTCTACCACCTGCTCACGGGCCGCGCGCCGTTCAACGCGGCGACACCAACCGAGACGCTGCGGCTGGTGCTCGAGACCGAGCCGCCGGCGCCGCGCCTGCTCAATCCCTCGCTGCCCCGCGACCTCGAGACGATCTGCCTCACCTGCCTGGAAAAAGAGCCGGCGCGGCGGTATGCGAGCGCCGCGGCGGTGGTGGAGGATCTGGAATGCCACCTCAATGACCGTCCGATCCGCGCCCGCCCGCCCAGCGCGCTCCACCGGATGCGCAAATTCGTCCGGCGTCATCGTGTCAGCGTGACGGCGGCGGCCGCGGTCGTGGTGGCGCTCGTCGGCGGCCTGACCTTCGCCATGCTCGGCTTTCGCCGGGCGGTCGTGCAGGAGCGGATCGCGGTCGCCCAGCAGCAAGCCGCCGACGCCGCCCGCGCCCAAGCGGAACATCTCGTGGGGTTAATGACCAACGACCTCAGACCCGCCCTTGGACAGCGGGGCGGCCTGCCGCAATTGCTGAAGCTGACTGAGGAAACCGTGGGTTATTATGAGCAGCTCCCCCCGGCGCTGCGCTGCCCCGAAACCGATGCCCAGCATGCGGCCGCTCTGGAGGAACTCGCCCAGTTGCGCGGAAATTCGTTCGACGACCGCAAAGGAGCCGAAGCGGCGCAGCGGGCTGCGCTCCGGTTGCGCGAGGCGATTGCCCGGCTCAACCCCGACGATCCCGACGCAGCCGCCGCCCTGCTCCGGAATGAGTGGCGATTGGCCTGGGTGACGGGCGATGCTGAGACCCAGCGATCCGAGGGGCGCCAGAAAGAGTTCGAGCGCCGCTGGCAGCAGCTCTATGCGCGCTTCCCCGACCAAGTCCGCGTGCGGCAGGGTCTCGCGGAATTCTTGAGCGAATATGCGCAGTTCGCCGCGTCGGTCTGGTACAAGCCCGAGGAGGCTCTCGCCGCCGCCAAACAAAGTCGGGCATTGGTGGACGCGCTGGCGGCGGTCCCGCCGCCGGACCGGGCGTGGAGCAATCTGGTCGAGCGGAGTTACCAAGCCCTGACGTCGGCCTACAACGCGGCCGGCGAGTCGGGAGAGGCGATCGTCGTCGGTGAGCAGAACCTGGCGTACTGCACCCGGCTGCTGCAGGGCGATCCGGGCAACGTGGCTCTGCGCTGGCAGGCCGCCGAAGCCGCGCGCACCCTCAGCTACCACTTGTTTGCCACCTCGGGCGTGTTGTCACGCGATGCCGAACGCATTGCCCGGGAGCACTACCGGATCCTGACTGAGCTGGATCCGGACGAACAGCAGTACCGGTTTTGCCACGCCCTGGCGCACGCCATGGAGTGCTCCTTTCTTGAGATCGATGGAAACCTGCCGAACGCCCGCCGGGCATTTGACGAATATTATGGGCTCCTCAAGCCATTCGCCAACTGGAAGGGCGACGTGAGCACGGTGCTTGGTCTGATCGATAACCGGTACCTCGCCGCCGACTTTGCGGCGGCCGCGGGCGACGTCCCCGCGGCCCGCGCCCACCTAGCCGAGGCCGAGACGCAGATCGAGGCCTGGCGCGCCCGGCCCGGGCCCAATCCGCGGGAGCAGCGGCGCGTTCGGATTCTTAGCGCACCGCGAGCGGCGTGGGCCCTTTGGCGGCTGCGCGACTGGCCGGAACTGAATCGACTGACGCAGGCGTCGCTGGAGGAGATCGAACGCGGGCTGCGCGAGCAACCGGATGACCCGGAGCTGCGCCTGCTTGAGGTCGTCATGCAGGGTTTCCAAGCACTGGTACTCCACGGCACGGGGCATCCCGGCGAGGCTGCGGTCGCCCTCCAGGCGGTCCTCACGCGGCTGAAGACCGCCAAGCCGGTGCCAAATGTTCACCCAGACCACATGTCCAGCACGGCCACCACAATCCTGCTCGTCGCTCTGGCCCAGAGTGGTCAGGCGGCGGAGGCCAGGCGCCTGGGCGAACAGGCGCTGCAGACCCCAGCGTGGTTCTTTGGGTGGTCCGCCGCGGAATTCGCCGCCCAAGCAGCCACGATTGTGGCCGGCCTGCTCGAGCCGGCGGAAATCCTGCAACGAATCGCGCTGCTCGATCAGGCGGCAGACCTGCTCACCAGCCCCCAAGCCGAGGGCCGCCGGACGGTGCAAGACCGTGAATGCCTCGCGGAAATTGGAAAGCGGCAGGCGGCGGCGATCCTGCCCGATGCGGCCGAGCTGGCGGCCGCCGGCCACCGGCTCGACGAGAGCGCCGCCAACGACCCGGATGCCGCGGAGCGGATTCTGCGCCAGGCGGAGGTGACCTGGCATTCCGACGCTTGGACCTCGGCGGCCTCTTCACCGCGGGCCTGCGCCGCGCAGCGGGAGATCCGCGAACGCCTGGCGGCCCTGATGGCGCAGGAGCCGGAGAGTGCCGGGCTCCGGTTCCTGCATGCGATGACCTACCGGATGGAATGCTACGTGCATCTCGGAGTGGACGGCTTGGTCGAGCCCGCGCGAGCCGCATTTGCCGACTACGACGCCCGCCTTGCGCCGTTTGCGAATCGCCAGGGTTACGCATGCGTGCGGCGCACGCGAGTCGAGAACGCCCTGCGCCTTGCGCAGCTGGCCGCGTCCGTCGGTGACACCGCCGGCGCGCGAACCTGGCGCGAGGAGGCCGGCCGCCGGCACGCCGCCAATTGCGAGCGGCCGGAGTTGGGCGTGGTGGACCGGCGACTGGCGCGCGTCCGATTCCTGGAGGAGTCAGCTTGGATTGCCTGGTGGCTGCGCGATTGGACGGACCTTGAACGACTCGCCCAGGAAGCGCGGACCGAGGCCGACACGGCATTGCAGGAACAGCCCGCCCACGCGGAATTGCTCACGCGGCGCGCGATGGCGATGGGCTTCGGAGGTCTGGCCATGAGCGGAGCAGGCCGGTGCAACGAGGCCATTGCGCAGTTCGCCGCTGCTGCCCGCGCCTCGGGCGACGCCCGGGACTTTGAAGAGGTCTGGGACTCCGGCACCCTCACTCGCCTGATGTGGATCGCAAGGCGGGTGTCGCTGGCTCGGGCCGGTGAACTCCACAAGGCCCGCTTTGGAGCGGATGACCTGCTGGCGCCGCTGGATTCTTGCGCGCCCTTTTACCTGAAACCGTGGTTCATGCAGAAATACCGGGCGACATTCACCCTCATGGTC
>JBAIXJ010000616.1:0-2231 GCA_037916645.1 Opitutales bacterium
GGCCTATCCGGCGATGAAAGGCGCGGCCCAGTTCTTCCTCGCAACGCTGGTGGAGGATCCGACCCACCATTGGCTCGTCACCTGTCCGTCGCTCTCGCCCGAAAACGTCCATCCCTTCGGCGTGGCGGTCTGCGCCGGGCCGACCATGGACGAGCAGATCCTCCGCGACCTCTTCGCCGACTGCATCCGGGCGGCGGAGATCCTGGGCGTGGACGCCGATTTCCGCGCCCAGCTTGCGGCCGCACGCTTCCGCCTGGCGCCCAACCAGATCGGCCGCGCCGGCCAACTCCAGGAATGGCTCGAGGACTGGGACCTGCAGGCGCCGGAGCCCCAGCACCGTCACCTGTCGTTTCTCTTCGGCCTGTATCCGAGCCAGCAGATCTCGCTACGGGGCACGCCGGCGCTGGCCGCCGCGGCGCGCAAGTCGCTTGAGCTGCGCGGCGACGAATCGACCGGCTGGGCGACGGCCTGGCGCATCGCCCTGTGGGCCCGGCTGCACGAGGGCGACCATGCCTACGACATCTTCCGGTTCCTGCTCAGCCCGGAACGCACCTATCCCGACCTGTTCGACGCGCATCCGCCGTTCCAGATCGACGGCAACTTCGGCGGCACGGCCGCCATCGCGGAAATGCTCCTGCAAAGCCGCGAGCCGGAGAGCGAGGGTCAAGCCACGGATTCCCGCTACGAAATCGAGGTGCTGCCCGCCCTGCCCAAGGCTTGGCCCACGGGCTCGGTCACCGGCCTGCGGGCCCGCGGTGGCTTCGAGGTCGATCTGGCGTGGAAGGGCGGCGCCCTGACCGGCGCCACGGTGCGCTCGCTTGGGGGCAACCCCGCCCGCCTGCGGTACGGCGCCGCCACGCACGACCTCGACCTCAAGGCCGGCGAAGCCTTCGCCTGGGACGGCAAGTAAGCCCGAACCCGGAGATTGAGCTGCGATCGGGATGACGTCACTTAGTTCGCCGGCGCGTCCGCCCAGACGAGTACCGTGCCGTCCTTGCGGTCCGGACGCGTGCCGGGCCAATCCGCGGAATACGGTTCGCCGGTCGCGGGGTCGAGCCCGACGTACCGGTGGGTCTTGAGCGACAGCAGCATGCACTGGCGGTCGCGCAGCAGGTCCTGCCACAGGAACAGGCTGGCGGCGGATTCTTCCTTCAGCACGCGAACGTCGCCCGAGAGACCCGCCCCCACCACCGTGAGAAACCCGCCGCCGTCCATCGCCTCGAGGGCGACCCGACCCTGGCCGCGGTCGAGCACGCGGAACCGCGCCTGCGGCCCCGCCGCTTCCTTGGAGCCGGGAGCGGCCCAGTGGAGCAGTCCGAGCGGGTGAATCCAGGCGACGTCGCCGTTGGCGAGGTTCGCCAGCGTGATGACCCGGCCGAGGGGCACGTCGTGCGACCGATCGGCCATCGGCTCGTTGACGCGGAAGTCTGCGAAATCGGCGTAGCCGCCGGCGCGGCCGGCCGTGTTGAAGGCGAACAGCGCGTAACGGGTGCCCTGGAAGGTCTTCAGTTGATACGGCAGGCGGATCTCGCCGCCGAGGTCGCTGAAAGTCACCCCGTCCATGCTGTAGCTGAGCCGGGCGACGTCGTTGTCGTAATCGCCGGTGGCCCGGAGGAAGACGTGCGGGGGGGACAGCGGCTGATCGATGGTCTGGTTGCCGAGCTGGTCGTACCATCGGAGGATGAAGCCGGAATCCGTGCGAACGACGCCGAGCGTGGCGAAGGGCATGTTGAGCAAACCGAGGCCGGCGGTGTCGCCGGGCTGCAGCCCCGCGGCGTCGAGCTCGGCGGTGGCCGACGAGACCGGACCGATGACGCGTTGGGTGAGCGTATTCCGCGCCCAGAGGAACTGGCGCGCGGGCAGGGTGTGCAGGCGCAGCACCCCCGGTTTCTCGGCGAGCGACCACTTGGCATTGTCCGGCGCGTGGTTCCATTGCCAGATTGGATGCAGCGCCGGGCCGGAGAAATCGTCGCTGCGCTCATAGGGGGCGGTGGGCGCGACCTTTACGCCGACGGCGGGCTTGAACCAGGTGCGGGGCGAACGGCCGGGATTTCCCGGGAGGCCGAAGTACGGCCAGCCGTCCTGCCAGGTCACGGGCGAGAGAAACGTGGTCCGCCCGACGGAGTTGAAGTCCATCATCGAAAAGCCCCACCAGTCGCCGTTGGGCAGATCGACGATGCCGCCCTGATGCAGCGTCGTGGCGCCGAATTCGTTGGCGCCGGGCTTGAAGA
>JBAIXJ010000617.1:0-9447 GCA_037916645.1 Opitutales bacterium
AGCACGTCCCCCGGCGTGGCCCCGAGCGCGAGCCGGATGCCGAACTCGCCCGTGCGCTGCGCCACGAGATTGGAAATCACGCCATAGAGGCCGAGCGCGGCGAGGACGAGACCCAGCAGCGCAAAACCCGCCAGGGTGTGGTTGATCACAATGATGTTGTGCCCGTAGCGGTTCAGCGCCTCCGGAATCGTGACCAGCTCCTGCACCGCGACGTCGGGATCGACGTCGGCCACGGCCCGGCGGACCTCGTTCTTGAAGGTGGCCGGCGCCGCTCCACGCACGAGGAGCCACAGGTAGCCCCACGGCTCGTGCACGAGCGGTTTGTAGATCTGCAGCATGGTGTCGGGCTTGGTGATGTTCAGGGCGGACTGGACGTCGCCCACGACCCCGATCACCTCGCGCCAGACGAGGGCGTTGTTGGTTGAACGGTCGCCGATGCGCTTGCCGATCGCGCTTTCGTTCGGCCAGAAATGGCGCGCCATGGTCTCGTTGATGACGATCACCGGCGGACTGTCCGCCTTCAGGTCGGCGGCAAAGTCGCGGCCTTCGAGCAGCGGGATGCCCAGGGTCCGGAAATAGCCGGGGCCGACCATGGTGTAGCCGGCAATCGGCTGCTTGGTGGGGTCGTCGGAGGTCTGCCCCGTGACCTGGATCGGGAATTCCTTGGAGTAGCCGAACAGCGGGGCGGTCGAGCAGACGGCGGTGTGCTCCGCGCGCGGGATCTGCGCCAGCCGCCGCTCCAGCTTCTCGATGGCCAGCCGCCGCGCGTCCTCGGTCTGGTAGGTGGACTGCTCCGGCAGGTGGATGTTGGCGGCCAGCACCCGGTTGATGTCCCAGCCCTTCTTCTGCTGCAGCAGGCCCTGGAATCCGCGGATCATCACGCCGGCCGCGGCGAGCAGCGCCAGGGCGAGCGCGACCTCCGCCACGACCAGGCTGTTGCGGAGCCGGTGGGTGCTGCGGCCGGAGGTGGAGCCGCGCGTCTGCTGCTTGAGGGTGGTGACCAGGTCACCGCGCGAGGCCAGCCAGGCCGGCACGAGGCCGAAGAGCAGGCCGCTCAGCAGCGAGACCAGGAACGCCGCCGCGAGCACGGGGGCGTTCAGCGGCAGATCGAGGCCGGCGAAGTCGCCGAGGCGAATGGACCGGCCGATCAGCGCATTGCTCCACATGCCGACGAGCACGCCGAGCAGGCCGCCGGCCATCGCGAGCACCATCGATTCGACCAGCTGGTGGATGACGAGGCGGGTGCGCGAGGCGCCCATCGCGGACCGGACCGCGAGGTCGCGGGTGCCGGTGGCGGCGCGCGCGAGCTGGAGATTGGCGAGATTGAAACAGGCGATCAACAGCACCATGGCGCCGACGCCGCACAGCAGCCAGGTCATGAACCGCCCGACGCTGTCCCCGGCCATGATGGCCTTGTGCAGCGGCATCACCCGGAGGCCGCGGTCCTTGCTGCGGTCGGGATAGTCGTGCGCCCAGCGGGCCAGCAGCGGCCGGAGCTGCGCCTCGGCCTGATCGAGGGTGACGCCCGGCCGCAGGCGGCCGATCGCGCCGAAGAAGTGGTTGTTGCGGTCGTCCTTGATCTGCGGCGGCACCGTCATCGGGCGCCAGAGATCGATCTTGCCGAAGAACAGCGGATACCGGAACGACGGCGGCATCACCCCGATGATGGTGACCTGCTCGGCGTTGAGGCGGAGCGTGCGGCCGATCACGCCGGGATCGCCGCCAAAGTGCGTCTGCCAGAAGGTGTGGTCGAGGACGGCGACCTGGTTGCGCCCCGGCACCTCCTCGTCCGCGCTGTAGCCCCGGCCCAGCATCGGCTGCACCCCGAACGTGGCAAAGAAATCCGCGGTGGCGTCCGTCGAATTCAGACGCTCGGCCGGCTGGCCCGGCTCGGCGAGGGCATTGCTCCAGCCGGCGAACGCCGTGATCGTCTCAAACGCCGCGCCCGACCCTGCGGGGGCGGCCGCTTGGGCGCGCAGCTCGTCGATTTCGGCGAAACTGAAGCCGTCCGGCTGGCCCTGGGGCGTCAGGCCCTGGATCCAGACCAGCCGCTCGGGCTCGGGAAACGGCGCGCTCCGGAACATCAGCACGTCGACGAGCGTGTACATTGACGTGTTCACGCCGATGCCGAGGGCGAGCGTGAGCAGCGCGACAAGGGTGAACCCCGGCGACTTCAGCAGGGTGCGCAGGGCGAACTTGATGTCTCCGATCATGGGGGATGTGGCGTAAGGCGTAACGAGCAACGTGCAAGGTCTGGCGGAGGCGCTATTCGGACCGCAGGGCGACGATGGGATCGACGCGGGTGGCGCGGCGCGCCGGGATCCAGCAGGCGACCATTGCCACGAGGCCGAGCAGCGCCGGCACGCCGAGGAAGGTTAGGGGATCGAACGGGCTCACCCCGTAAAGGAAGCCGGCCAACAGGTGCGTGACGGCGAGCGCCAGCGCGGCGCCCACGGCCAGGCCCAGCAGCGCGAGCCGCAGGCCCTGGCGCAGCACCTGGCGCAGCACGTCGCCCGGCCGCGCGCCGAGCGCCATCCGCACGCCGAACTCCTGCGTGCGCTGGCTGACGGCGTGGGCCATCACCGCGTACACGCCCATTGCCGCGAGGACCAGCGCGACGCCGCCGAGCAGCAGCAACAGCCCCGAGGCCATCCGTTGGGGAAACAGGACGAGGCTCGTGTGCGCGGCGAGCGGGAGTGTCTGGAGCACCTCCACGCCGGGATCGAGCTCCCGCATCACCTGGCGCACCGAGGCGGCCATTGCGGCGGGCTCGCCCGTCGTGCGCAGGCAGAGGTCGAGATCCAGGTCGGGCACGCCCTGCTGGTACGGCAGGTAGAAAAAGGGCCAGGCCGCCTCGTTGAGACGGTTGTACTTGCCGGTCTTCGCCACGCCGACGATGGTGCGCCAGATGCCGCCGGTGCGGAATTTGCGCCCGAGCGCATCCTGGCCGGGCCAGAAACGCTGGGCGAACGCCTGGTTGACGATCGCCACCTGGTCCGCCGCGGCGTCATCCCGGTCCGTGAAATCGCGCCCCGCGAGCAGCGGGATCCGCAGCGCGGCGAAGTACCGCGGCGAGATGATGGCGAAGGTGTAGGTGGTGTCCTCGCCGGGCGGCGGCGTGTAGCCCTCGACGTAGGCGTCCCAGCCCTTGCAGCCGCCGAGCCCGAGCGGGAACCAGCTCGCGAGCGCGGCCTCCTCGACGCCGGGCAGGGCGGCGAGGCGCTCGCGCGCCTTGCGGTAGAAGGCCGGGCCGGATTCGCGGGTGTAGCCGTTCATCCCGATCTGGAGCCGCGCCAGCAGCACGTGGTCGGGCCGGAAGCCGATGTCGATCTTCCGGGCCTGCTGCATGCCCTTCACGCACAGGCCCGCGCCGACCAGCAGCACGAGCGCGATCGCCATCTCCGCCGCCACCAGGACGGCCCGCAACCGGTGGTGCGCCGGACCGCGCGCGGACGAGGAACGGCCGCCTTCCTTCAAGACCAGAAAGAGGTCGGGGCGCGTGGCCTGCAGCGCCGGCACGAGGCCGAAGACAAGGCCGGCCGCCAGGGAGAGCAGGACGGTCACTGCGAGCGTGGGTCCGTCGAAGGCGAAATGGAGGCTTCCGGTGACTGGGAGGTCCGCCGGCAGGAACAGCGGCATGGAGTCCACCGCCCAGCCGGCCAGCAGCACACCCGCCCCGGCGCCCAGCGCCGCCAGCAGCACGCTCTCGGTGAGGAACTGCCGCACGAGGCGCGCCCGGCCCGCCCCGGCCGCGAGCCGGATCGCGACCTCCTTCTGCCGGCTTGCGGCGCGGGCGAGCAGGAGGTTGGCGACGTTCGCCGTCACGATCAGCAGCACCCCCAGGCTGACCGCCAGCAGGAGGCGCAGCACCGGCCCCATCACCGTCGGCGCCCCCCACGGGCACTCGGAGAGCGGCACTAGGCGGTGATGCGTGCCGGTGTTGGTTTTCGGATAGGCGCGGGTGAGCTGCGCATTCAGCGCGACCACGGCCGCGCGGGCCTGCGCCAGGCTCACGCCGGGCTGCAGCCGCACGAGGTTGAACCAGCCGCGGGCGCTGCGGGCGTCGAGAAAGTAGGTGCCTTGGTTGCGGACCTCCCAAATCATGGAGGCGGGCGCCCACGCGTCGATGGCGGCGGGCGAAACCGATCCGGTAAAGGACGCCGGCGCGACGCCGATGATGGTGAAATTGCGGCGGTTCAGGTCGACGACGCGGCCGAGCACGGCGGGGTCGGCACCGAAACGCCGCCGCCAGAGCGCGTCACTGATGACGAGGACGGGGTTGCCGCCGGGCTTCCGGTCCTCGTCGGGCAGGAATCCGCGGCCGAGCGCCAGCTTCACCCCGAGCACGTCAAAAAAGCTGGCGGTGACGACCTCGGCCTGGATCCACTCGGGCTGGCGGTCGACGGTGAGACAGGCGACCGTCGACATCGAAGCCTCGAAGCCGGCGATCACGGCACGCTGGTCGGCAAAATCGCGCAGGTCGGGCAGCGAGACGTTGCCGCCGCCCTGGTTGGACACGAGCACCGCGATCTGCCGCGGGTGTGCCACGCCGGGCAGCGGATCGAGCACGAGCCCGCGGAGCCAGCACAGCACCGTCGCGTTGGCCGCGATGCCCAACGCGATCGTCGCCACCGCGACCCCGGTGAACAGGGGGGCCTTCGTCAGTTGGCGAAGGGCGAATCTGAGGTCGGCGAGCATGGAGAGCTGGAGGCGCCGGGTGCCGGTAGGCCAGAGGCCAGAGGTCAGAGGTCAGAAATCAGAGGTCAGAGGGCTGAGGGCAGAGGTCGGCGCGAAGAAGTCGCAGGTCGAAGGTCACAGGTTCCAGGTCGAAAGTTGCAGGGCCGGGTCTCTGGTCGTGTGGTCCTGTGGTCAGTGGTCTCGTGGTCTCTTGGTCCCTTAATCCCGGGGCCCCTTGGTCCTTTAGTCCCTTGGTCTCTTGGTCCTTTGGTCCCCGGCTGCGTCACTTTTCCGTCAGCGTGATGTGGTAATCCTGGAGCGTCGTTCCGATCTCGCGCTCGTAGCTGGCCACCGCGGCCCGCTGGTCGGCGAGGGCCTGGAAATACTGGGCGTCCGCCTGGCTGAGGAGGTCCTGCTGGTACAGGACGCTGAACGTCGAGCCGGGTCCGGCCTTCAGCCGCTTGAGTTCCGCCTGGAGCAGGTCCTCGTTGAGTTTTTGCGCGGCGCGCGTGGCGGCGACCCGTTTGCGGGTGGTCTCGATTTGGTTGGCGGCGGCGGTGACGCTGAGGGCGATGTTCTCCTTCAACTGGTCCAGCCGGGCCTCGGCCTGCTGCCGCTGCAGCCGGGCCGCGCGGGCCTTGCCGCGGCCCTCGGCGAACGTCAGGGGGATCGTGACCTGGAGGCCGTAGAAATAGGACCGGTTGTCCTGGTTGGACACCATCCGGCGGCTGGCGGCGAAGTCGCGGTCGAGCCCGTTGTAGCCGTAGCTGCCGACGAAATCGACCTGGGGGAGGAGCTGGTTGCGGGCGTAGGATTCGTTGTACCGGCTCTTGGCGAGGCCGAGCCGCCCCTGTTGGTAGTCCGGCCGCCGGTCGTAGGCCTTCTGCAGGTCCTCCGCCGGCTGCACGGTCAGATCCGGCGGCGGCAGCGATTGCACCGCGAGGAGCGGGCCGTCGTTGGAGAACGTGTCCTCGCCGAGGAGCGCGCGCAGCTGGTTGTCGCTGTCGCGGACCGCCTGCGCGGCGGCGAGCACGCCCTCCTCGCGCAGCGCGGTGCGGGCGCGGGCGGAGGTGACGTCGTTGTCCGAGATGGCCCCGACCTTGTAGCGCTTCTCGTTTTCCGCGAGCAGGCTGGCGGCGCCGTCGCGGGAGCGCTCCGCGGTGCGCAGGTACTCGTGCGCCAGGGAGAGGTTGCTGTAGGCCACGACCACCTGGGTGACCGTGTCGATGACCGTCTGGCGGAACGCCCAATCGGAGATGGCCCGGTCGGCCTTGGCCACGCGGACGCCGAACTGGGCGGCGCTGCCGGCGAAGCCGAATCCGCGCAGCAGGGGCTGGGTGACCTGCACGCCGCCGAAGGTCTGGAAGGCGTCGCTGAAGCCGTTGTAATCGCCGCGCTGGTTCACGGCCGTGCCGACCAGCGAGTACTGGAGCCCCCACGGCATGGCCCCGCCGAACGACAGGCTGTAATTATCCGTGCGGACGAGCGTGGCCTGGGGCAGGAAGCCGTTGTCGGCCGAGGGCAGCGAAAGGCTGTAGTTTTCGCTCTTGCTCCGGTTGAAATTCAGGGACGGGTCGTAGGCGCCGTAGGCCGCGAGGAGGTTGGCGCGGGCGATGCCCCGGGAGAAGGCGTCGACCTTGATGCCCTTGTTGTTCGCCAGGGCGAGCTTGATGGCGTCGTCGAGGGTCAGCCCCTCGACGGTGCTTCCGCCGTCGCCGGGGCTTTGGCGGACAGGCGGGGCGGGCTGCTCGGCGGCCGGGGCGGCCGGCGCCGCGGGTTCCTGGGCCAGGGCGGCGGCGCTGAACCCGAGGCAGGCGAGGGCGAGGAGGGGGCGCATGGAAATCATTGCACAACCATCCCGTCGGCGAGGCGCACGATCCGTGAACCGTACGCGGCGTTGTCCTTGGAGTGCGTCACCTGGACGATCGTGACGCCGTCGTCCTGGTTGAGCTTCTTGAACAGCTCCATGATCTCGTGCCCCTGGTCGGAGTGGAGATTGCCGGTCGGTTCATCGGCGAGGATGATCGCGGGCGAGGCGACGAGGGCGCGCGCCACGCCGACGAGCTGCTGCTGGCCGCCGGAGAGCTGGTTCGGGTAGAGGTCCTTCTTCCCCACGATGTGGAAGCGGTCGAGCACGTCGCACACGATGCTCTCGCGCCGCTTCTTCGGGACGTCGCGGTAGCTCAGCGGGATTTCCAGGTTCTCGTAGACCGTGAGGTCGTCGAGCAGGTGGTAGCTCTGAAAGATGAAGCCGATGTTCTTCTTCTGGAGGTCGAACCGCTTCTTCTTGTCCAGCTTGTGCACGGCGTCCTCGCCGAACCAGTACTCGCCGTCCCAGGCGCTGTCGTGCAAGCCGAGCACGTGGAGCAGGGTGGACTTGCCGGAGCCCGACGGCCCCATGACGGAGATGAACTCGCCTTCGCGCACCTCGAGGTTGATGGCGCGGAGGGCATAGAAGGGCCCGCCTTTCAGCGGGTAGACGCGGTCGACGTTGCGGAGGGTGATCATGGGGTGGGAGGTGGAGAATGGGAGAATGAGGGAATCGGAGAATAAGGGGGCGAGGCGGGCAGGGGGGATGGGCGGTGAGCGATTGGCCGGATAAGGAGTCGAGAGTGCAGGTGGGAGCGCGGTGTCGGGTGCTGGGCTGGATTGGCGGTTGGTGCCTGCGGCAAATTCGCGCCGCGGTCGATTGGCGCGTGCCCCTGAATTGCATGGCCTGTGCCAGCAGGGGCGGCGGAGCCCAAGCTCTTGCCGATCAACGGCTAAAAATGTGATCGGCGGACGCCGATCGTAAACCTGACCGCCTGTGGAACGTCATTTTCCCGAATTCGGGACGGCACGGCGCGACGTTCACGCACGCACTGTCGAGGGCCATGAGGGACATCTTGAAATCGACCATCGTGAAATCGGTCAGCTTGGAATTGGCCACCGGCCTCCGGCCGGCGAAATGGCCGATGCCCGATGTCCGATTGCGAGATTTCACGATGTCCCCGCGCCTACCGCGGAGGAGAGCGGGGCTACAGTCGCAATTCCATGAACACCGTGTCGGCCAGCGGCGTTTCGTAGTAGGCCGTGCAGCGCACGAAGCCGAGCGCCGCGTAGATCCGAAGGGCGGACTGCATCCGCGGGAGAGTGTCCAGCTTCATCGTCCGGTATCCGATCGCGCGCGCCTCAGTCACGATTTGCCCCGCGAGCAGCCGGCCGGCGCCTTGGCCGCGGAAGGCGGCCCGCACATAGAGGCGCTTCATCTCGCAGGTCGTGTCGACCAGCGGTCGCAAGGCGACACAGCCGGCGACGGCTCCGTCGTCGTTCACGGCAAGGAGCAGGCGTCCGCGCGGCGGGGCGTAGGCGCCCGGCAGCCCGGCGAGTTCGGCGGCGAAACCCTGGAACGAAAGGTCGACGTCCAGCCACGCCGCGTACTCCTCGAACAACGGCCGCACCAGGACGAAGTCTTCGGGCGTGACGGCGGAACGGATATTCATAGCTCGGCGGCCGGCGGCTGCGAGGCACGCGGGCGAATTCTCCCGCGCTGGCCGATTGTCCTCCCATGCACCGCCGGCATCGCCCTCAGCCCAGCCGTTTCATCTCCCGCTCGTAGCACGCCGGGCAGATCGTGTGCGTCGGCCGGGCACCGGACACATCATGGACGTATTTCTCCACCTCGACCCACGCGCCCGACTTCTCGCGGACTTTTTTGCAGTAACTGCAGATGGGATAGATCTTGCTCAAGTCATCGATCAACCGCTCATGCTGGTCCAGGAGGTCCTTGTCGTAGATGACGCGAAGCGACAGCTCGAGCATCCGCTTGACCTGATTGAGCAGCCGGATGTGCAGGTCATTGTAGGGGTTCGCCTTGTTGTCCAGGAAACAGACGGTCCCGAACTCGCCGCCATCGGGCCGGTGGATCGGCAAGCCCACGTACGAGATCATGTGGAAACCGACGACCGCAGCATTGTCCTTCCACTCGGGGTCCAGGAGCGCATTCGGGATGAGATTCAGGCGCCGGTCCTTCAACGTCCGCTCGCAGTACCATCCGGAATCGGGATAGTGCGTCGTGTATCCCGCCGGGTACGGGTTGCCCTTGGAGGCGCTGGCGAGGAGGATTTCGATCTGGCCGCCGTCGACGCGGGTGATCAGTCCGGCCGGCACGCCGAGAATCTCGGCCGTCGAGTCGATCAGATTCTGCCACTCGCGCAGAACGTCTTCCGCCAGCTTTTCCCGGGTGAATGGATTGGCCTTCAGGTCTTGCATGGTCATTGCCTCCGGTTCGGGGATGAGAATACCTGCGGGCGGGCCGCTGCGGCGGGTGCCGCACGTGAGGGGAGAGGGTTGACGGTGTCGCGAGTGAAGGTTCGCGGGCTTCGCGATCTGGCTCTTGTACGCCCGCAGGGCCGCGGCGTCAATCGGCCGCGCGGGGCCGGCGAGGACTCCTTCGTCGTCCACGGCGAGGAGCAATCGTCCGGGGGGCGGAGCGCTGGATAGTCACTTCCGGGTGTACGCCGGTCTTTCGCGTCGGGCAACCGATCAGTGAATCGTGGAAATCGCGGGGCGGGTTTCAAGTCCGCGCTCGCCGCGCGCTCCTGCGGAGAAATCATCGGGGCCATCCGCGTGATCCGTGGTGAAAAGAAGTCTCTTTTGAACCCCGAGACACAAAGACACCAAGCGGCGTTTTCTTGGTGCCTTCGTGCCATGGTGGTGCAAGAGCCGTTCCGCTGCCTCCGCGGCATTCTGGGAAGAAGATCCGTGCCCATCCGTGTGATCCGTGGTGAA
>JBAIXJ010000618.1:0-2972 GCA_037916645.1 Opitutales bacterium
GGCTACGGCAACAACCTGACGCAGGGGATGGACTACAATCTGCTGCCCCCGCGCAAGCTGACCTTCTCGGCCAACTTCGAGTTCTAGCCTGAAACCGATCCCGCCGGCGGTTGTCCGCGACCGCCGGCGGGTGTCATCGCGGCCGGCCAGCGGCGCGCCCGCGCCGCCGGTCGTGTCCTTATTGTTCCACGCGAATGCCATGATGCCATCCGCCGCCTCGCCGATTGACCGGTCGCGCCGCCTGCATTGGCCGGTGGCGTCCGCGGCTAGTTTCGGTCTGGCGGAGCTGCGAGGCGCTCCGCCGCTGGCGGCCTGGATTCTGCCCAGCGGCGGTCTCTTCGCCCTGCGGCACGGCGAGACGCTGATCAACCAGGTCCTGCCCGGACCGGCGGAGGAGGGTCTGTTCCGGCTGCTCGTCCGCTGGCGCGATGACCGCGGCGGCGCCGGCTGGGCGCCGCTCGCCGGCCCCGGGCTGGACTTCGGCGTGAGCGGCGCGGACTCCGCCGTCTGGCGCACCAAATGGGGCGCCGGCGGGCGGGGCACGACGGTGTTTCAGCTCGACCCGCGCCTGGCGGCATGGACGTGGCGGGTGCGGCTGCACAACGGGGGACCGGCGGCCTGCACGCTGGACGTGTTCCACGCCCAGGACCTCGGGCTCGCCGACGAGGGCGCGGTGCGCAACAACGAGGCCTATGTCTCGCATTATCTCGATCTCCTGCCGGTCCGAGAGGCCGAGTTGGGCTGGGTGATCCTGGCGCGGCAGAACCAGCCGATGGCCGGCGGCCGCCATCCCTGGCTGGCCGTCGGCTGCGCCACGGGCGCGGCGGCCTGCTGCACGGACGGCTGGCAGTTTTTCGGCGCGGACCACCGCCTCACCGGCGTGCCCGCCGCGGTGCGGATGGCCGAGCTGCCGTCGCGCCGGCTGCAATACGAATTTGCGCTCGCCGGCCTGCAAAGCCGCCCGCTCCGGCTCGCCGCCGGCGAGTCCGGCGAGGTCGTCTTCGTGGCGCGGTTCCTGGCCGATCACCCGGCTGCCTCCTCGGCGGCGGACGTGGCGGAGCTCCGTGCCGGGCTGCCGGCTGCGGCGGCGGCCGGAGCGCCGTCCCTTGCGGCGGCGCCGGGGGCGACGTCAGTATTCCTGAGCGCCGCCTGGCTGCACGGGGATCCGCCGGAGGAAAAGGACTGGGCGGCGTGGTTTCCCGGGGAACGCCGCCACGAGGAGCGCGGCGCCACCGGCGGGGTGTGGTCGTTTTTCCACGGCGAAGGGACGCATGTGGTCGCGCGGGACAAGGAGGCCGCGGTGCTGCGGCCGCACGGGCACATCCTGCGGAGCGGCGACGCGCGCTGGATCGACGACGGGCAGTTCGGCGTCACCTGCTACGCCGCCGGCGTGTTCGGTGCCCAGGCCTATCTGGGCAACCCGGCGCTGGTCCGGCTGCTCCCGGTGGTCCGCAATGCGCTGAATCTCGGGCGCGGCAGCGGGCAGCGGGTCTTCATGCGGCGCCAGGGGCGGTGGTGGCAGCTCGGCGTGCCATCGGCGTTCGCGCTGGCGCCGGGGCTGGTGCGATGGATCTATCGTTTCGGCTCCGAGACGGTGGAGGCCCGGGTCTGGTGCGCGCGCGACCGCGCCGCGTCGTTTTTGGGACTGCGGGTGACGGCCGGGCCGCCGGCCGAGTTCCTGATCACCCATTCCCTGGCCCTGGGACCGCAGGAGTTCGAGGAGGGCGGGGAGGCGGAGCTCGACCCGGAAGGCGCGTGGGTGGGGCTCCGGCCTCGGGCCGACGGTCTGCTGGGCCGGCACCTGCGGGGGATCCGGTTCGCCATCGCGGCCGCCGCACCCGGGCAGGTCGCGGCGATCGGCGGCGACGAGCTGCTCCATGGCGACGGCACCCGGCGGGGCGGACCTTACGTGGCCCTGCGCACCCGGCCGGTCGCCGAGTGCGGAGTGATCCTCCTCGGCCTCACCGGCGGCGAGGCGGATCCGGAGGCGTTGCCCCGGGCGGTGGCCGGGGCCCGGGAGGAGTTCGCCGCCGGCTGCCGGCCGGCGCTGCCGCCAGCCCCGCCCGTGCGGGTGGCCCACGCGGGCGAGGTTCCCGTGGGGCGGCTCGACGAGATTCTGCCCTGGTTGACGCACAACGCCGCGATCCATTTCTCGGCGCCGCACGGCCTCGAGCAATATGGCGGCGGCGCGTGGGGCGTGCGGGACGTCTGCCAGGGTTCCGTCGAATGGCAGCTCGCCGGGGGCGACCTCGCGACGACCCGGCGCCTGCTTGAGACCGTGTTCGCCCAGCAATACGCCGGGGACGGGACCTGGCCCCAGTGGTTCATGCCCCCGCCGTTTCGTTTCATCCAGCAGGCGCACAGCCACGGCGACATCTGTTTCTGGCCGGTCAAGGCGCTGTGCGACTACGTGGAGGCGAGCGACGATCTCGGTTTCATGGATGCGGCGGTCGGCTACACCGACCCGCGCAAGTTCGACGCCACGGGGCCGCGCGAAACGTTGTGGGAGCATTGCGAGCGGGTGGTGGCGCACTGCCGCAGCCGGATGCTGCCGGGCACGGCGCTGGTGGACTACGGCGACGGCGACTGGGACGACACCCTGCAGCCGGCCGATCCGGCGATGCGCCGGCGCATGATCAGCGCCTGGACGGTCGGCCTGGCCTATCAGGCGTTCCGGCAGCTGGCCGCGGTGGCGCGCCGCGCGGGTTCGGCGGCGCGGGCCGGGCGGCTGGAGGCGCTTTGCGACGACATGCGGCGCGACTTCGCCGCGCGGCTCCTGCCGGACGGCGTCGTCGCGGGTTTCCTCGTCATGGAGCCCGACGGGACCGGCCGGCCCCTGCTGCATCCCGCCGACACCATCACTGGGATCCGCTACCGCCTGCTGCCGATGACGCGCTCGATTCACGCGGAGCTGTTCACGCCCGAGCAGGCCCGCCGCCACCTGGCGCTCATCGCGGCGGAATTGAGCTTCC
>JBAIXJ010000619.1:0-2966 GCA_037916645.1 Opitutales bacterium
GGCGGGGCGGGCGTTTCGCCGGGTTCGGCGTGCGCCAGCGCATAGTGGATCGTCTCGAGCGCCAAGCCCCATTTGTGCCGCCGGCTCTCCGGGGTGCACAGGCAGCCCGCGGGCGCCGGTGACCGGCCCCAGTCCAGAAGCTCATCGAGCGGCCGGCCGAGCGGAGGTTTCTCGCCTTCCCACGCGTGGCGGAGCGCGGCGGCGTCCTCCAGCCAGGCGCACATCTTCGCGTGCCCCTCGTCGCCGGGCGCCGGGCGACATTGGGCCTCGAGCAGGGCGAAGCCGTCCTCCGGCGCGCTCAGCACCACGCGGTAGTCGAACGCCAGCGGCTGGCCCAGGTTTGAGCAGGTCGTGCCGTCAAAACGGAAGCACGCCGCCAGCGAACCGTCGGGCCGCCGGTCGACCTGGAGGCGCTCGCCCGCCCATTTGCGGAGCGCGCGCGGGTTGACCGTGTACGCCGCGGCCGGGCTGAGGCCGCGCGGGGCCGGCGCGCCGTCGATCCGGGCCGGGCCCGGCCGGTACGGCGCCCGGCGATAGCGGCACGGCGCAAACGAGCAGCGGGGACACGGGACCGCCCGCGCCGAGGCAAGCGTGCGCGGCGTGCGGGGGGCGAGGCCCACCACCGCGAGCAGCGCCTTCTTCGGCCGCAGCATTCCGCTCGCGAGCGCCTCCATCGGCTCGGGAAACGCCCGCGCCGCGCCGCGCGTGACGACCTCGAACAGGCTTTGCTGCTCCGCCACGTCCCAACCCTCGTAGCCGGGGCTGAAGTGCGGGACGGCGATCAACCCGTCGCGCTCCGCCAGTGCGCAGATCCGGCCGTTGGCCGCCGCCACCAGGTGCTCGACCACCGCCGAGCCGTAGATCTCCAGAAAAAAGTATTCGTCGGGCTTCTCCTCGCGCCAGAGTCGGGCGGCGTGCGCCTCGCACTGGCCCCCCGCGCACACGACCGCCAGCACCGCGCGCCGGGCCCCGGTCTCCCGGAGATGGTCCCGCAAGGCCGGCGACGCGAACTCGACTCCGTCGAGGCGCACGGCATGGTCCGCGACCGTCAGGGCCACCTCGCGCAGGTAGGTCCAGGGCCGCCCGTGGTCGGCGTACCAGCGCCGCGCCCACGCCGCGAGCTCCTGCGCCCGCGGCCCCGGCTCGTGGCGCGGCGGAAAACCAAGCAGGCGGTGGTATTCCGCCTCTGCCACCGCGGCGTCCGGCCGGAGGTCCAGCAGCTCGAGCGGGGACGGCGGGGAGAGCGCAACGTTCACGACAGCGAGGCCTCCAGCGTGTCCGCGATCGGCGCGAACTGGCAGCCTTCGACGAAGATGTCGAAGAAGTGCGGGTGGGTTTCGAGGCGGCAATGGGTCACGCGCCGGACCAGCGCCTCCAGCTCCGCGCGTTTCGTCCGCGAGAGCAGCGCGATGCAGGCGCCCTCGATCGCGGCGTTGCCGATCTGCCGGATGCGCTCGCGGGGCAGATCGGGGATGAGCCCGATGCGCTTCGATGAATCGACGTCCAGATACCGCCCGAAGCCGCCGGCCAGGTAGAAGACCTCCAGATCCGAGCAGCGGATGCCGTATTCGCTCAGCACGATCCGCTGGCCCGCCACGTTGGCCCCCTTCGCCTGCGCCAGGGCGCTGACGTCGCCCTCGCTGAAGGTGATCGGCCGGTCGCCGTTGGCGGTCAGGGCGAACGGCCGCGCGCCCGCCTCGAAGCGTCCGAACCGGTTCATCCGCCCCGTGCGGAGCAGTTCTCCGAGTACGTCGACCAGCCCGGACCCGCAGATGCCCTCCGCCGGACCGCCGCCGATCACCCCCGCGGTCACCGTGCCGTCGTCGCCGATGCTCACCTTCTCGATCGCCCCCGGCAGCCCCGGCATGCCGAACGTGATCTGCCCGCCCTCGAAGGCCGGCCCGGCGGGACATGAGGCGGCGAACACCTTCCGCCGGTTGCCCACGACCAGCTCCGTGTTGGTGCCGATGTCCATGACCGCCACCAGGCGTTCCTCGTTCGCCAGGTCGATCGCCAGCATGCACGCCGCGGCGTCGGCCCCCACGTGGCCGCTGATGATCGGCAGGCCGTAGACCCGCGCCCGCGGATGCACCGGGAGGCCCAGCCGCCGCGCCGGCTCCGCCAGGCTGGTGGTCGCGCGCCGGCCCTGCCCCACCTCGATCTCGGTCAGCGAGTGGTAGGGGCTCTGGCCGATGGTGTAGACGGAGAGCCGGAAGAACAGGTCCCGCATGGTCGAGTTGCCCACGACCACCACTTCGTAGATCGTCCGCGGGTCGACCGGGAACTCCTCGATCGCATGCGCCAGGTAGCCGGCCAGCGTGCGCTGCAGCACCTTCGTCGTCTCGTGCGTGTCGTAATGGATCCGCGACATCACGTCGGAGCCGCCGAAGCGCTGCGGGTTCTCGAACGCCGAGTCCGCCAGCACCTCGCCGGTTTCCAGGTTCAGCAGCCGCAGCACCACCGTCGTGGTGCCGATGTCGATCGCGAGCCCGTGCAACGGCCCCCCGTCGTGCGCGATCTCCTCGCCGTCGAGCAGGATCCGGTCGCCGTCGCGGGTCACCGCCGGATCCAGGGTCCAGCGGGCGCGGGGCGCCGGCAGCTCGAACGCGTGGCGCTCGATGCGCATGGCCCCGCGGCGCATGGTGTGACAGCGGATCATCCCGCCCCCCCGCGTCACCCGCGCGCAGCAGGACAGCCGGTAGTTTCCCTGCAGGTGCCGCTCCGCCTCCACCGGCGGAGTCAGGCAGTCCATCCCCTCGGTCACTTCCACGACGCACTCCTTGCACCGCCCGTTCTTCACGCACGACGTCGGCACCTGCACGCCCAGCGACTCGGCGCACTCGAACAGCGAGATCCCGACGGACGCCTCACCCGTGGCCTGATCGATGTGAACCCGCGTGTTCATCCGGCTTTCGGCTTTCGCCGTCATCCGCGGTCCGCGCCGCCCACGATCTTCAGCGCCGCCT
>JBAIXJ010000620.1:0-1701 GCA_037916645.1 Opitutales bacterium
CCGGAGGGCATCGCGCTGTTCCGGCAATGCGCGATCGATCTGGTCATCACCGACGTGCGGATGCCGGGGCTGAGCGGCCCCGAGGTGCTCCGGGCCCTGCAGGCGATCCGCCCCGGGGTTCCCGCGATCGTGATGGGCGGCAGCGGCTCCATCCCCAGCAACGGGGCGCAGGCCTTCGCGCGCCAGACGGGCGCGGACCGGGCGTTCCACAAGCCGTTCTCGATCCCGGAACTGGTCGGCGCGATCTCCGAGCTGCTCGGCGCACCCAGGGTTGGACAGGAGGCTTAGCTGTGACGAAGCCTTTCAGCTTGTGTCACAGGCTCGGGAGCTGAGCGCCTCCGCAAGCGCATGGAAGTGGTGCGTGAATTCGTCGAGAACAAGGCCGAGAAGAACCGAGGCCCCCTCCCGGACGTCCACGCCACCAGATCATTCGGGATCAAGCGGATTGTCGAAGAGCACCGAAAGCTTGATGCTGCCGTGACCGGACTGCGGGAAGCCGGGGGCGTTGCGGTTGCCCGGGTTGAGGTTCGAAGCGGTGTCGTCCGGCGGGAATAACACGAGGGATTGCAGGAATTCAAGGAGGTCGCTTCGTTGCGCCTGCGGCAGCCGGGCAAACGCGTCCGCCTCCGCCTGCGCCTCGCCGCCGTGCCGCAGAATGACCTCGGTCAGATTGATGCTGCGGCCATCGTGGCCGTAGGGCGCCTTCGTGCCGACGCCCCAAAGCGGGGCGGTGAGGAACATCGTTTGCATCGTGCCGTTGTAGTTTCGTTCGTGGAAATTCGGTCCGAGGTCATGCCGCTTGAAGTCGGTGAAGATGTTCCTCACGACGAACGGGGCGCCTTGCGGCGTCTGAAGCGGGGGGAGGCCCGAATGGTCGTCCGTTACCGTGACGAGCGGAACCGCGGTGGCGAACAGGCCGTTGAAGATGCCCTTCTGGTAGTCGAACGTGGTCTCCACGTCGGCGACCCGGCGATCATGATTGATCGTCAAGTCGGCCACGTGGCAGCGCACGCAGCCCGTCTCGTTGAAGATGCGCCGACCCAGGATGGTCTGGGGTGTCTCCTCGTAGGTGCCAGGTTTGAAGTAGTTCAAAAGATAGAACTCGAGGTAGTCCACGATGCTGGTCGGGATTTCGTTCGGCACCCCGTCGCCGTCGGGATCCTCGGCCGGACTGGTGGCCGGCGGGCGTTCAAGCTGGTCGAGCGAACCGTCGAGCACCATGCCGGACGGCGTGACATAACGTCCGCCCGCCTGGGCCGCGGCCAGTTCGGGGTCGACCGCCTGCAGCCCCATCTCGTCGTTCAGCGCCCCGATGATGAATTCGCGGATCGAGATCTTGCCGCCGTGGGCGAAGAACGGGCGGATGCGCAGGTCCGCGTTGACGCCGCTCACCCGCGAGGTGTCGATGGAACCGTCGGGATGGGCGGTCAGGGCTCCGTAGCTGATCCCTTTGCTGACGAGTGCCACCGTAACCGGACGGCCCCGGGCATGAGCGGAGGCGATCGCCCAACCCCGCAAGGCCCTTAGGTCCGCGGTGATCTCATCGGCCAGCATTTCCTTCAGGCCGATGCCGAACAGGTGCGGGGCATTGCGGCTGTCCGGCCGCGTCGCCACATCGCCGCCAAACCCGGCGGAGCCACGCGGGCGTCCGTGGCACGCCGCGCAACTGTCGGCGAGACCGGCCCCGATGGCGAGCACCTG
>JBAIXJ010000621.1:0-3083 GCA_037916645.1 Opitutales bacterium
TCTTCTCCTGCGTGCATGCGAGCAGATCCGCCGCCAGCTGCATCCGCAGCCGCGTCAGGTGGGCGAGCGGCGGCCGCCCCACCTGCTTCAGGCAAAGGCGGCGCAGCGACTCCTCGCTCACGCCGGCCGCGTCGGCCATACGCCGGAGATTCCACGCCCCGCCGATGTTCTCCCCGATCCGGAGCCACAGGCGGTCCAGCCGCGGGTCACCCTCGCCCGCCTGCAGGATCCGCAGCACCATCCGGTGGGCGATCGTCGCCCAATAGCCCACGACGGCCTGGTCGGCCTTGCCGGCGTTCTCATAGCACATCCCCTCGATCGCCAGCCGAAACCCCGGCGTGCTCACCGGCACGAGGCGCGGCGGCTGCCCCGGCGGCAGCGTCGGGAGGCTGACCGCCTCCGGGTAGATCGCCCAGTGGACGCGCCAGCGGCGCCCCGGCCGGGCGTGGAACGCGTTCAGGGCCCGGGGCGCGGTGACATACGCCTGGCCCGCCCGGCAGCGCCTCCAGGTGCCCGCGACCCACACCTCGCCCTCGCCTTCCGCCGTCACCAGGATCACGCTGTACGGCGGATCCCGCCGGACGAATTCGTAGCCGCCCCGTGCCTCGGTGTAGCCGGCAAAGCTGATCGGGGTCGTCCGCAGGCCGGCGGACTGTTGGTGGCTGACCAGCCATTCCCGCGTGGCCGCACCGAGCCTGTGGGTTTCGCAAAGGTTCTTGGGGAAGCGATCCATGGACTTGGGACAACGGTTGTGATATCAAACGGGTCCGCTGCAAACTTTCTCCGCGCCGGAGATCCGCGTCCCCAGCGCCCGACGTCCAGCTCCCATGGATTCCCGCTTCCGCGGCTCAATTCGCCCTTCTGTGGGCAGCGAGCCCCTCGACGGGCTCGGAACCTTGTCCCAGCGAGTGGAATCTGGGGCCTCGAGCTTGTCGAGACGGCTTGCTCGCGCTGTGTGGCGCCAGCAAGCTGGCGGCCTACAGATCTCGGCACCAAATCAGCACGCCGCTCCCAAGCCTTCTTGAGCACCGCCCCCAAAGACCGATCGGCCCACTTCTATCTTCCCAAAACATGAAGACCTCCCCACGCCACCTCGTGCTTGCTTTGCTGGCCTCCGCCCTCTGCCTCGTCCTCACCTCGGCCCGCGGGGCCGAATCCGCGGCGCGTGAGCGCCTGCTGCTGGATTTCGGCTGGCGTTTCCACCTCGGTAACGAGTGGGGCATCGGCCAGAACCTCGCCAAGGCGGCCCAAGGCCTCGGGCCGGCCAGCGTGGCGTTCAGCGACGCGACGTGGCGCCAGGTCCAGCTCCCGCACGACTGGGCCATCGAGCTGCCGTTCGATCCGTCCGCCGACGGCTCCCACGGATTCAAGGCGCTCGGCCCGGGCTTCCCGCAAAACAGCGTCGCGTGGTATCGCCGCACGTTTGACTTGCCGGCTGCGGACCAGGGCCGCCGGATCTGGCTGGAATTCGACGGCGCGTTCCGCGACTGCACGGTCTTCGTCAACGGCTGGTTCGTGGGCCATCACGAGAGCGGCTACGGCGGCTTTCGTTACGACATCACCGACGTTGCCAACTGCGGCGCCAAGAACCTCGTGGCGGTGAAGGTCGACGCCTCGCAGACCGAGGGCTGGTTCTACGAGGGCGCCGGCATCTACCGGCACACCTGGCTCGTCGTCACCGCGCCGCTGGCCGTCGCGCCGGACGGCGTGTTCGTCTACAGCCGGTTCAAGGACAACCTTCCCGTCGGACCGGCGGAGCTCCATCTTCAGGCCCGCCTGCGCAACGACCAGGACGCGCCGGCCGAGGCCACCGTCAGCTGGGAGGTCACCGCCCCGGACGGCGCCGTGGTGGCGCGCGCCCGGCAATCCGCCCGCCTTGACGCCCGGTCGCAGGGCGAGGTCGTCCAGACCACAACCGTCGACGCGCCCGCGCTCTGGTCGCCCGAAACTCCGCGGCTCTACCATCTCGTCACCACGGTGGCCGCGGAAGGCAAGACCGTGGACCGCGTCGAGACGGAGTTCGGCATCCGGACCTTCGCATTCGATGCCGACAAGGGTTTCCTGCTCAACGGCCAGCCCTACCTCCTCAAGGGCACCTGCAACCACCAGGACCACGCCGGCGTCGGCTCGGCGTTGCCCGACGGGCTGCAATACTTCCGCATCGCCCGCCTGAAGGAGATGGGAGACAACGCCTATCGCACCGCGCACAATCCGCCGACGCCCGAACTGCTCGAGGCCTGCGACCGGCTCGGCATGCTCGTGATGGACGAGAGCCGTCTGCTCGGGAGCGACGCCCTCCACCTCCGGTGGCTCGACGAACTGATTCGCCGCGACCGCAACCACGCCAGCGTGGCGATCTGGTCCCTCGGCAACGAGGAGTTCTCCGCCCAGGCGACCCAGGCGGGCAAGCGCGTTGCGGCCACAATGCAGGACCTGGTTAAGCGCCTCGATCCGACGCGGCCCGTGACCTACAATTCCACGCTCGGCAACGAATTCGAGGGCATCAACGAGATCATCGAAGTCCGGGGTTGGAGCTACCGGATCGGCGTCGACCGCATGGACGCCTATCACGCCGCGCACCCGAAGCAGCCCAACGTCGGCAGCGAGCAGGGCAGCACCATCACCACGCGTGGAATCTATGCCACCGATCCGGCGCGCGGCTATATGAGCGCCTACGACGACAACCAGACCGATTGGTCCAACACCGCCAAGCAGTGGTGGAGCTTCTTCCACCCGCGCCCCTGGCTGTCCGGCGGCTTCGTCTGGACCGGCTTCGATTATCGCGGCGAGCCCACGCCCTACGGCTGGCCGTGCATCAACTCCCATTTCGGCATCCTCGATACCTGCGGTTTTCCCAAGGACAACTTCTGGCTCTACCAGTCGTGGTGGACCGACCGCCCCATGGTGCACCTGCTGCCGCATTGGAACTGGGCCGGCCGCGAGGGTCAGGAGATCGACGTCCGCGCGTACAGCAATTGCGCGGAAGTCGAGCTCTTCCTCAACGGCCAAAGCCTCGGCCGGCAGACCATGCCGCCGGACTCCGATCTCCGGTGGAAGGTGAAGTACGCCCCGGGCACCCTGTC
>JBAIXJ010000622.1:0-7493 GCA_037916645.1 Opitutales bacterium
GCGCCAGAAAATAGCTGGCGGCGGTCGCGTCGGGCTCGATGGCGTATTCGGCGGGGTGCGCCGCGAACCGGGCGAGCATCTGCTCGGTCATCGCCACGAAGGGCCGCGAGACCGTGCCCCCCTTGAGCCGCACCCGCAGGCGCGAGCGGGCGTGCGGCGCGACCAGCAGCAGGGCCGACAGCAGCTGCGAGCTCTCGGAGGCGTCGAGCGCAACCTCGCCGCCGGCCAGGCCGGCGGTGTGCAACGTGAAGGGAAACTGCCGCGCCGTGGCCCGGGCGCCCTGCGCGGCCAGCGCGTCGAGCAGCGCGCCGATGGGGCGGCGGCGCATGGCGGCATCGCCGTCGAAATGATAGACGCCGTCCGGGCGCAGGCAGACGAGCGCGGTGAGGAAACGGGCCACCGTCCCCGCGTTGCCCACGTCGAGCCGCGCCTCCCGCGCCGGGATCTCGCCGCCGCGGCCCGCGACGCGCAGGGTGCGCGCCGCTTCGTCGGCGGCGACCTCGAATCCGAGGGCCCGGAGCGCCGCGACCATGAGCGCGGTGTCCCGGCTGAACAGCGCGTGCGAAAGGGTGACGGTGCGGTCGGACAGCGCCGCGAGCACGAGCGCGCGGTTGGTGATGCTCTTCGAGCCGGGCAGCGTCACCGCGCCGCGCGCGGTCCGGGTGAACGGCGGGACGGGCAGGGGATCGGGCAGCGGGGTCATGGGCCGGTTTTCCGCGCCGTCACGGCCGAAAGCCGTCGCGGTACGCCTTGCCGCGCTCGAGCTGGGCGCGCAGCTCGTTGAAATCCCGGTTGGCCAGGGCGGTCTGGAAGGAATGCAGCTCGTCCTGGAACCGCCGCAGGGCGCGGAGGATCTCGTCGCGGTTCTGCTGGAGGATCTCCAGCCAGACGGCGGGGTTGCTGGCGGCGATGCGCGTCGTGTCGCGCAGGCCGCCGCCGGCGAAATTGCGCCAGCCGGGGTCCCGGCTCGCCAGGTAGCCGCACAGCGTGGTGGCGACGACCTGCGGCAGGTGGCTGATGTGCGCGACGACCTCGTCGTGGGTGTCGGGATCCAGCGTCACGACCTCGGCGCCGAGCTCGTGCCAGAACCGCACGACCGTGTCCACCGCGCGGGGGTCGGTCTCGGGCCGCGGCGTGACAAAGCACGGGCGGCGCTCGAACAGGCTCCCGGTCGCGTGCTCCCAGCCGGATTTCTCCGAGCCGGCCATGGGGTGCGCCCCCACGAAGCTGGCGCCCGGCGGCATCGCGGCGTGGCAGAGGCGGGTGATCTCGCCCTTCACGCTGCCGACGTCGGTGACGATCGCGCCGGCCGCCAGCGCGGGCGCGACGGTCTGGGCGAGGGTGATGATCTTGTCCACCGGGGCCGCGAGCATGACGAGCTGGGCGTCGCGCACGGCCGCCTCCGGGGAGTCGCCGACCTCATCGCACCACGGCTGCGTGGCCAGGCGCACCCGGTTCTCGGGCCGGCGCGACCAGAGCACGATGTGCCGGGCGAGACCGCGGTGGCGCACGGCTTGGGCCACGGATCCGCCGAGCAGTCCGGGGGCGAGGATGGCGATGCGCTCGAACACGGTTCCAGAAAAGCCGCGCCGCGGGCGTTGTCGAGTCCGTCCCGGAGCCGGGAGGGCGCCGGCGCGAAGCGCGGGTCCGGCGAATATTGCGTTGTCATGTCGCGGGCGACGTAATCTCATAAACTGATGAGCACCCAGACGGAGGAGAAGCAGGAGATCAAGCGAGCGACCCTCGTTCTCTACGTCTTGATGGCGGCCGGCATTCTGCTGCCCTTCCTGCTCCTCTGGCTGGCCCGCTGAAGCCGCCGCTCCGCGCCGTCCCCATGAACAGGACCCTGCTGCCGATCCGATTCGTTTTTGTCGCCATTTGCACGGCCTGCGGCTGGCTGGTCTGCTACACCATCCAGGAGTGGGACCGCTATCTGTTTCTGGCGACGATGATCGGTCTGCTGATCGGCGTGCTCGTGGTGCTGGTCGACATCCTGTTGAAGGGCTTCTCGCTGCGGGGGCTGTCGGCGCTCACCTTCGGCCTGGCGGTGGGAGCGCTGGTCGCCTTCCTGCTCGGCAGCTCGCCGCTGTTCGAGAACGGCGATCCCGCGGTGGTGTACCTCTTCCGGCTGTCGCTGTTTCTGATCTGCTCCTACCTCGGCACCGTCATCGCGCTGCGGGGCAAGGACGAGTTCAACCTGGTGATCCCCTACGTGCGGTTTGTGCCGCACGAGGTCGACGTGCCGCTGGTGGTGGTTGACACCAGCGCGCTGATCGACGGGCGGGTGGCCAAGGTGTGCGAGGCGGGTTTCATCAATGCGGCGCTGGTCATCCCGCGCTTCGTCCTGCAGGAGTTGCAGCACGTGGCGGACTCGGCCGAGCCGCTGCGCCAGGCGCGCGGCCGGCGGGGCCTGGAGGTGCTCAACGAGCTGCGGCGGATCAAGAACCTCGACCTCCGCATCCATGAGAGCGAGGTCAGCAAACGCCAGGACGTGGACGCCAAGCTCGTGTTTCTGGCGCAGTCGATGCGCGCCAAGCTGCTGACGACCGACTACAACCTGGCCAAGATGGCCGAATTCCACGGCGTGCCGTGGCTCAACCTCAATCATCTGGCCCGGGCGCTGCGCCAGGAGATCATGGTCGGCGACACGATCGAGGTCGACCTGGTGAAGCTGGGCAAGGAGGAGGGCCAGGCCGTCGGGTTCCTCGAGGACGGCTCGATGGTGGTGGTCAACGCCGCCCGCGCCTATCTGGGGCAGCGGATCACGGCCGAGATCACCAGCGTGCTGCCCTCCGGCGGCGGGAAGATGGTCTTCGCCCGGTTTGTCGGGGAGACGGCCTGACGGCCGCCGGGGCCGAGGGTCCCCGAATTTCCAATGTGTGGGTCGGGGTTTATCCCCGACGGCCCCGGGACCAAAAGGCGGATCGGCCAGGGCAAGAGTGTCGGGCATAAAGCCCGACCTACATCGGGGGAGGTGCCGCACCGCTTCCGTCCCCCAACAACAAGAACCGCGCGCCGATGGGCGCGCGGTCCGGGAAAGAGAACCGACGGCGACTGGCTCCGCCTACTTTTGGCGCGTGGCGGTCCAGTCGCGGTGCACGGGCTGGCCGTCGCGACCGGTGAAGTCGATGGCGCCCTTGATCGTGTCGCCGTCGAGCTTGCCCTGGTATTTCTGCTCGAAGGTGTTGCCGTTGAACTCGCGGACCACGGAGAAGGCGATCTGGTCGTCCTTGAAGGTGCCGCTGCTGATCGGCGTGTCGCCCCGGAAGCCGCTGAGGCTGCCGGTCAGCTGGTTGTCCTTCAGGTCGAGTTTGAGGGTGACGTCGCGGGGCTGCCCGTCGCGTCCGGGGATGGTCCATTTCCAGGTGCCGGTGGGATCGCCGGCGAAGGCGAGGGCGGTCGTGAACAGCACGGCGGCGATGGCCGTCGCGAACAAGCGCAGTGATTTCATAGTGGGATCGGGATTTGGGAGTTGAGGTACTGCTAGACGCGGCGGAACGGATTCGGTTTCGCCGCCACGTCGAGAGCGGCGCGACCGGCCCGGCTTCTTGCCATTTGCATGCAGGAAGGGGCCCGCCGTCCACGGCGCCGCGGAGTTGAGTAGTGGGTCCGTTTGTGTAGGTCGGGCTTCATGCCCGACGCCAGGACCGTCGACATCCCTCTGTCGGGGCTAAACCCCGACCTACAGCTGCCGCGCAATTCCGATAAACCGACCCACCACCCGGAGTTGCCAAGAGCCCCGGCGGACGCGATCCCGGCGGCCGGGCCGCGCCGGCGGGTACATTGACAGGCATCCGGGAGGGTTCAGATTGGAAAATCCCTTGAGCGCGGCCGCACCCCAGACGACCTCATCGGCGGATCGATCGCCGCGAAATCCGGCCCGAACCTGGCTGTTCCGCGTGCTCGCCGCGTTGGGCATTCCCGCCGCGCTTGTCCTTGGCCTCGAAGGCGCGTTGCGCCTGGGGGGCTACGGGCGGTCGCCGCATTTCCTCGTTCCCGACGCGCAGCCCGGTTACTATCGCACGAACCCGGACTTCCTACGCCTGTTCATGCCCCGGAGTTTCGACCTGCGGCCGCTCAACTGGCGGATCGCCGCCCGCAAGCCGCCGAACACGGTCCGCATTTTTGTCCTGGGCGAATCGGCGGTGGAGGGGACGCCGGAGCCCATGTTTGGATTCGTGGCGCAGCTGCGGGCCCAGCTTCGCGCCCGGCACCCGGACCAGCGGATCGAGGTTGTCAATGCCGGCGTGGTCGCGATCGACGCGCATGTGGTCTACCAGATCGCCCGGGATCTGGCCCGGTTCTCGCCCGACCTGTTCATCGTCTACCTGGGCAACAACGAGGTCGTCGGACCGTACGGCCCCGGCTGCACGTACCTGTCCGCCATGCCGCCGCTCTGGGTGATCCGGACGAGCGTGTTCGTCCGCTCGACCCGGATCGGCCAGTTGCTGACGACCGGGCTGGACTGGCTCGCGCAGCGGCGCGGGCGGGCGCCGGAATGGGGCGGCATGGCCATGTTTGCGAACAATGCCGTGGCCGGTGACGATCCGCGCCTGGAGACCGTCTATCGGAATTTCCAATCCAACCTGCGCGACATTGTCCGCGTCGGCACCGGGGCCGGAGCGCGGGTCCTCCTGTGCACGCTCGTATCCAACCTCAAGGATTGCGCGCCGTTCCTCTCGCAGCACCGGCCCGGGATGTCCGCGGCCGATCTCGCCGCTTGGCGCGGCGCGTTTGAGCGGGGGCGGCTGGAGTGGCTGCTGGGGGAGGCGGCCGCCGCCCGCGCCGACCTGTCGGCGGCGCTGGAACAAGATCCGCGCTACGCCGATACGCAGTTCATGCTCGGATCGCTCGACCTGCAGGCGGGCGACTTGGCGTCGGCGCGGCGGCGTTTGCTGGAGGCGGAGCATTGGGATGCCCTGCGCTTCCGGCCCGATCCGCGCCTCAACGAGATCGTCCGGGCGGTGGGCCGGGGCGGCGGTCCGTCCGTGGCCGTCGTCGATGCGGCCACGGTGATGGGTTCCGATCCGGCGTCGACGGTCGCGCCCGCCGGCCGGGAGATCCTCTTTGAGCACGTGCACTTCAACTGGGAGGGGAACTTCCAGATGGCCCGCCTGCTGGCCGAGGGGGCCGAGTCCTTGCTCTGGGTCGGGCGGACCGGGCCGCCGGCGTGGCTCGATTCCGCCGGCTGTGCGGCGGCCCTCGCGTACACGCCGCACGAACGGGCCGGGGTCCTGCGCCGGGTCACGACGATCGTGCAGAATCCGCCCTTCACCAATCAGCTGACCTATGTCGAAGACCAGGCCCGGCTCGCCCGGGCGCTGGCCGAGGCCCGGAAGGCCGCCGGCACGCCGCCGGTGCTCGCGCAGGCGACCGCCGTGGTCCGCGCGGCCATCGCGGCGGATCCGGAGAACGCCGACCTGGCCAAGATCGCCCGGGGAATCGCCGCCGACCAGGGCGACCTCGCGGAAGCCCTGGCGCAGGCGCGCCGCGGGGAGCAGCTCCAGCCGGAGGACTTCGCGTTGCGCACCGATGAAGCGTTTAGGCTCGCCCAGCTCGGCCGCTACGGCGAGGCCGAGGCGCTGCTGCAGCGCACCGCCCGCACCTGCTCCCGGCGCGACCGGGCCGCGATGGCGCCGGCCTTCGCCGATCTGTTCACGCGCTCCGGCCGATTCCAGGACGGAAGGCGATTCTTCGACGCCGCCATCCAAAGCCGCCCGCACGATGCGAGCCTGCGCCTGTTGCGGGGAAACCTGGCCCGCCTGGCGGGTGACACTGCGGCCGCCGAGAGCGACTACCGGACGGTCCTGCAGAGCGAGCCGGCCAACCCGGATGCGCTCGAGGCGCTGGTGAATCTCCTGAACGAGACGGGCCGGTCGGCCCAGGCCGAGCAGGCCAGCCTCGCGGCGGCGGACCGCCAGCCGCACAACCACGAGAACAACCTGCGGGCGATGTTGATTGCCGGGACGCGCGGCAACACCAAGGACTCGGTGCGGCGGCTGCAAGCGGCGGAGCAGAGCGGGCCCGTGACGGCGGCGGTCGAGTTGCGCCTCGCCCGCCAGCTGCGCGAGCTCGGGCGGCGGGACGAATCCCTGCTCCACCTGGCCCTGGCCGAACGGCTGTCGCGGATCGAGGAGGACCCCGGGATCACGCGCCAGATCGCGCAGCTGATCGAGGCCGTCCGCGCCGAGAGCCGATGAACCTTCGCCCGCTGGATTTTCCAGCGTGCCTTTGCTCCACGAGATCCTAGGTTGGTGTCTGAGATCTCGGCAATTTCCCGGAAGAATGCGATCGACTCCATCGGTATCAACCGTGCCGCCCGCCCGTAACTTGAGCCCTTGGGTGTCGAAGCTTGCCGCCGCCATCGTGGCGCCACTGGTCTTCTTTGCGTCGCTGGAGGGAGCGCTTCGGGTCGTCGGTTATGGGCGGAACGTCAGTTTCTTCATTCCGGATGGTCGGCCGGGCTGGTACCGCACCAACCCACGGTACACGGAGCTTTTTTTCCCTGCATCGTTCGGACTGAAACCGCTGAATTTCCGCCTGCCGAAGGTCAAACCCGCGGGAAGCATCCGGGTCTTCGTCGTCGGCGAATCTGCCGCCATGGGAGTTCCTGAGCCCGGGTTCTCGGTTGCCGCCCAACTCCGTGCCCAACTGCGCGCAGCTCATCCCGGGCAGGACATCGAAGTCTACAATCTCGGCGTCACCGCCATCAATTCCCATGTGATCCTCCACATCGTGCGCCAGGCCGTGCATTTCCAGCCGGATTTTCTGGTGATTTACATGGGGAACAATGAAGTCGTGGGGCCTTGCGGTCCGGCCTCCGTCGTGGGCGATGCGATACCGCCACTCGCCTTGATCCGCGCCAGGGTTTGGCTGCATGGAACCCGCACCGGCCAGATGCTGGCACGGATCCTTGGCGTTGTGGGTGTATCGAGGGGGGAAAACCAAGAATGGCGCGGGATAGAAACATTCATATCTCGGGCCATTCGGTCTGACGATCCCCGGCTGCAGACAGTCTACCGGAACTTCTCGCAGAATCTGGCGGCAATCTTGCAGTTGGCGCGCCGAAACGGGATCAAGACCATCCTGTCCACGGTCGTCGTCAACCTGAAGGACGCGGCGCCATTTGCCTCGCTCCATGGCCCCGCGTTGTCCGTCACGCAACTCAAGACGTGGCGCGAAACCATTGACCAAGCGAAACTCGCGTTGGGCCTCGGGGAGGATTCCCGCGCACAGACGCTCTTGGAGCAAGCGCTGGCGGTTGATCCGAGGTATGCAGACACTCATTACCGTCTCGCGGAGCTTCTCGACAAGAAGGGCGACGCCGGTGCGGCGCGCAGGCAGTACTTGGCCGCACGGCAAGAAGACGCGCTACGATTTCGCTGTGACGCCCGCATGAATGAGATCATCCGTCGAGCGGCCCGTACCACGGCGGGGACGGTGTTGTTGGTGGACGCCGCAAAAGCGATGGGTGGCGATGAGACATCGACGGG
>JBAIXJ010000623.1:0-15988 GCA_037916645.1 Opitutales bacterium
GCCAGAACGAGGACGAGGGCCTGGTGCTCCAGCCGGCCAACGCGCGCCACCCCGAATTCGTCTGCTCCTGCTGCGGCTGCTGCTGCGGCATGCTGGGCGTCCAGAAATCGCTGCCCCATCCGGCGGATTTCTGGACGAGCAGCCACCGCGTCGAAATCGACGCCACCCTCTGCCAGCACTGCGGCAAATGCGTCCGCCGCTGCCAGGTCAATGCCATCACCCTGCCCCGGCGCAAGCGCCCGGCGCGCCTCAATCCGAGCCGGTGCATCGGGTGCGGCCTGTGCGTCACCACCTGTCCGTCCCACGCCCTCCGCCTGAGCCCGCGCGCGGAGGCGCCGGTCCCGCCGGAGAGCATCGAAGCGCTGCAGGACGTCATCGCGGCGCGGACGAAGAGCCCGTGGGCCCGCCGCCGCATGATGGCGAAGGTCATGCTCGGCATGCGGCAGTGAGGCCGATCGGACCTGGATCGCCGCAAATCCGATGGGGGCGTTGCGGCGCCGGCATGCTCAGACCGTCCGATTCTTTTTCTCGAGTCTGCGCAAGCGCTCGGCCACGTCGTGCGGCACCGCAAAAACCATCAGCCGGCCTCGCTTCTTCTGTCTCAACATCCCGCGCGTCCTGAGATCCAGCAGATCCGTTCGAGCGGTCTGATACACGACGTTGTGGCTCTTCTTGTGGCCGTCGATCGTGTACTCCTGAAACGGGTGCTTGAGCGCGTGACGAATCAGGTCGGCTTGTCGATGATTGAATAGATCCAGCGCCCGGAGCTGCGCCCCGAGTTCCTGTACCTCTCTCGTTTTTCGCGCGATGTAGCCGTGCAACTCCTCAATCGCACGCTGGATGATCTTTGCCTGCGCCACGATGAAGTAGGTCAAATCATTGTCATCCGTCTCGGTGTAGAGAAACGACCGGTAATACTCGACCGGAGCTTTTCGCAGGATGTTCGAGATCGAGATGAACTCGAACAGCCAATACCCCGCATTCAGCATCGCCCAATAGAAGAGAGCCCGTGCCGTCCGACCGTTGCCGTCCACAAAGGGATGATCATAGGCAGCCCAGAAATGAAGAATTATGGCCCGAACGACTGGATGGACAAAATCCCCCGGATTCCCCCCGTTCGCGAAACTGCACATCGCATTGAGGCGCCATGGCAACTCGGCTGCCGGCGGCGGGTCATGGAACACTTCACCGTATTCGTCACTGACGACAAGCTTCTCATCCGGCCGTCGCAACCGGCCGGCCGCATCCGCGTTTTCGAGGGTCTTCTCCGTGACCAAGCGGTGGAGAGCAAGCACCAGCTCCGCCGTCAGTGGTTCCTGCTTCAATTCGGTGATCCGGCGCATGGTCACGTAGTTGTTCAGGATCATCTGTTCACTGGTGTCGCGCGGCCGTCGGCCCGTTCGGATCATCTCCTTTGCCACCTCCCGGGTCGTGACGGCGCCCTCAAGCTGACTCGACGTGATGGCTTCCTCAATAAGGGACCGAATGATATAGCGGTCGCGGGTTTGAGGATTGGTGATCGGTTCCGGAACGCCGATGAATTGACCCGCTCCCATGTCGATATGGTGAAGCTGCGCCTGCACCAAATCGGGGAGATTGAATCGGAATGGCTGTCCGGCTTTATCGGCAAGCGGTACTCTCTTCGCCGCCGCAACGCGCTGCATCTTCATCGAAAGCCACCACTCTTCCAGCGTGACGCCGGCGGGCGGAGTCAGGTGCCGCAAGCGGTCCCAATGAGGATAATCGTTGGTCGTTGGTGACAGATTGTGGATCGCGACAAGCCGCTCTGGGTCGTGCAGCTTGCGGAGCACGTCTAGATACGGCGGAGGCCTTTGCGGCATCTTCATTGTCTTGTAACTACTAATCTCGGCAAGGTTAGTAGTCGAAGGCAACTACTAATTCGCATCTGGTTAGTAGACAAATGACAGATCAATATCGGATATGCCTTAACATACTATTTTCCAATCTTTTACATAGATGCCCGTCATTCCATCTTGCCAGAAGGCTGTGCCCGTTCCCCGCCCACGCTCAGCTCGGACCGGGCTCGCCTCAGTAGAAGATCGCCTCGCCGAGGGCGGCCTCGGGTGACAGCAGACCGGCCGTGGTCGCCAGGGTCTGGCGGCCTCCGCCGAGATCGACGTCGAACGCGGCGCTGCCGCGCGTGAAGTCGGCGCACCAGTGGAAATAGCGCCGGTCGTCGTAGGTGAAGGTGAGTTCCAGGGACAGCGTCGCGCCCGGCGCGGCCTCGCGGGTGGCATAGCCCGGCGCCGCCCCGTCTGCGGCGCCACACGCCTCCAAGCGCTCGCGGGTCCAGTCCAGCAACACGCGCCCCTCGGCGCCGAACGCCCCCTGGCTGACGAGGATCACGGACTTCAGGCCGCGCGCGATCTGGTCCGGGGCAAAGGCGCTGAGGAACTGGCCGACCGACTGCCGCACCGGCAGCAGGCGGGCCCAGGCCAGGTCGCGGAAACCGTCGACCCGCGGCCAGGGATACTTCGGCGCCTCGGGCGTGGACACCGCGGTGTCGAACAGAAAGCGCCGGGAGTTGCGCAGCAGCCACTCGTAGGTGGAGATCTTTTGCACCTGCGACATCCGGTGGACCCAGTAGTAGATCGGCAGGTCGGCCTCGACCACGATCGACACCTGGTCCTCGAGGAACGCGCGGTCCTCCTGAGGATAGGTCAGCGCCACCGCCTCGATGCAGCTCATTTCGGAGCGCGTCTTGCCGATGAAGCACTCGCTGTAGATCTTCGCCCGCATCGTCAGGTCGGCGCCGCCCTCCGGCCGCGGGCAGAGCACGATGATCCGCGCGGGGTAGCGCTGGGTGAAGCGCAGCGCCGCGTTGAACTGCTCCAAGCCGTCGGCCGGCTTGGTCGGCAGACCGAGGTGCAGGACCAGGTTCATCTGCGACGCCCGGAACTCCGACGGCGCCTGAGCGCCCGAACCCGGGCTGCCCTCCCAGAGGTGCGCCAGGCTCGATCCGATCGCGGAAACCGGAACCTCGATTCCCGGCAAGGCGTCAAATACGGTCCCGCTCATGGTTCAAAGTCCCAAATTCCAGGCTCCAAATTCCAGGGAACGCCTGCAGCAGGGAATCCCTGTGCTGTCCGCCCGCGAAGCCTGGAGCTGCTCATTGGGGTTTCCTTGGAACTTGGGTTCTGGACCTTGGGATTTGCGCCGCGCCGCGGAGGCTAAGGTTTGCGCCATTCATGATTTTGCGGCGCGAGCAGCCCGTCCGCGGATTTCGGGCCCCACGAGCCGGCGGGATAGGTGTCGAGGCCGGCGCGGCCGCCGTTCTGCCACGACTCGAGGATGGGCGTGATCAGGCGCCACGACGCCTCGGTTTCATCGCCGCGGATGAACAGGGTGCTGTCGCCGATCATGGCGTCGAGGACGAGGCGCTCGTAGGCCTCCGGCGTGTTGGAACCGAAGGTCGCCGCATAGCGGAAGTGCATCTTCACCGGCTGGGTGCGCGTCTCCAGGCCGGGGATCTTCGCGTTGAGCAGCACCGTGCTGCCCTCGTCGGGCTGGATCTGGAACGCGAGGGTGTTGGCCGCGAGGTCGAACGCGTCGGTGCCGGCGAAGAGCGTGCCGGGCGGGCATTTGAACTGGATGGCGATCTCCGTCACGCGGCGGGCCATGCGTTTGCCCGAGCGCAGGTAGAACGGCACCCCCGCCCACCGCCAGTTGTTCACGGCGACGCGCAGCGCGGCGAAGGTCTCGGTGCCCGACTCCGGGCTGACGCCGGCCTCCTGCCGGTAACCCGGCACCTGCTGCCCGCCCACGAGCCCGGCCGCGTATTGCGCCCGGGCGACGGCACCGTCGGGCCCCACGGCCAGCGGCTGGATCGCCTTGAGCAGCTTGACCTTCTCGTCGCGGATGGCCTCGGGGTCGAGCGACACGGGCGGCTCCATCGCGGTGAGCGCGAGCAGCTGCATCGTGTGGTTCTGGATCATGTCGCGCAGGCAGCCGCTCTGCTCGTAGTAGCCGGCCCGCGTGCCCACGCCGCCGTCCTCCGCCACCGTGATCTGCACGCACTCGACGAAATTGCGGTTCCACAGCGGCTCGAAGATCGCGTTCGCGAACCGCTGCACGAGGAGGTCCTGCACCGTCTCCTTCCCGAGGTAGTGGTCGATGCGGTACACCTGCGGCTCCTGGAACACGCCGGCGATGACGCGGTTGAGCTCGCGCGCCGACGCGAGGTCGCGGCCGAACGGCTTCTCGATCACGACCTTCGACTCGACCGCCGTGCCGAGGTGGCGCGATGCGAGGCCCGCCGCGCCAAGGTTCTCCAGGATGGGCCGGAACACCGAGGGCGGCGTCGAGACGTAGAAAACCGACTGCAGGTCGCGGCCGGTCTGCCGCTCGAGCTCCTGGATCCGCGCCTGGAGCCGGTCGAACGCGGCGCGCTCGTCGTACCCACCTTCCAGGTAGGTCGTGTGGCGCGCGATCTGGCCCCAGACGTCGGCGTTCAGGGGGCGGCGCGAAAACTCGCGGATCGCCGCCTCGGCATGGCCGCGGAACTCCTCGTCCGGCACGGCCTTCCGGCCGAAGCCGATCAGATGGAAATCCGGCGGGAGCAGGTTGTCGAAGCCGAGGTTGTAGACGGCCGGGATGAGCTTGCGCGCCGTCAGGTCGCCCGAGGCGCCGAAGATCACGATCACGGTCGGCGGAGCGCCGCGGTGCTTGCTCAATCCCTGCAGGAAGGGATGGCGTTGAGGATCAGGCATGGGTGCGGTCGATGAGGGCCCGCCGGGCAGCGGGCGCCGGCATCCCGGTGACTATCAGCACCCGGGGCGCGGATGTCAAAGGCCGAGGCCCGGCCGCCATCATCCCGCGCCGCGGCGGCCGCGCCGAAACAACGGGACGTTCTGGATCAGCAGCACCTCCGGCGGTGCCGTCCCGTCGGTGGTCACCTCGACCACATCCAGGCGGTAGGCGCGCGGCCGGCGCCGCAGCAGCCGGAGGTAGGCGCGGATGGCGCGCCGCAGCGCCCGCTGCTTGCGCCGGTCCACCGCGAGGAACCCCCGCACGAGGGCGTCCGCCGGCCGCGTCTTCACCTCCACGAACACGAGCGCCTCCCGGTCGCGGCATACGAGGTCGATCTCCTCGCGCCGGTTCCCGGGATTGCGCCAGTTGCGGGCGACGATCCGGTAGCCGTGGCGGCGGCGCAGGACGTCGGCGGCCAGCCGCTCGCCCGCGGCGCCGCGCGCGTCCGCCGTGTCGGGGATGCTTTCCCGCCGGCGGAAAATTCGATGAAGCCACGTCAGCATGCGAAGCCACCCCGGCGGGGTGGCATTGCGGGCGCGGGGCGGCGATATTTCTCATTGCGACGCCCCCCGGGCCGTGGCAATTCCAGAATACGCCCGCAACCCCGCGCCCCGCCTGCGTCTTTCCTCATGCCCGCACCCACGCTCTCCGGCCAGCTTCGCCGTTCGCTCCTCCTCAAGATCCTCTCGAAGCCGGCGCCCAGCCGTGAGGACCTGAGCTCCGTCATCGAGCTGACCGCCACCAAGATCGTCGAACAGCTCCAGTGCCAGTCGATGACCCTCTACTTGGTGGAGGGCGACCGCATCTCCTTCCGCCACGTGTATTACTCGCCGACGCTGTGGGGCACCAACAAGGCGAAGGAGGCGCAGTTCAAGCAGGCGGCGGAGAAACTCCTCCAGTTGCAGCTGCCCAAGGGCACGGGCAACGTCGGCAAGGTCATCGAGACCGGCGAGCCGCTCTTCTTCACCAACAAGGGGCCCGACGCCGCCTCGCTCAAGGACATGAACACGGGCTTCGAGGTGACCTCGATGCTCACGGTGCCGATGAAGGCCAACATCGTCATCGGCGCCATCCAGCTCCTCAACAAGGAGATCTACGCCGGCACCAACGGCCAGTTCGAGCAGAAGGACCTCGCCCTGCTGCGCGAGGTGGCCGAGTACTCCGCCACGCTCATTCAGCGCATGCTGGACCCGAAGTTCCAGCTCAGCGCGGAGGACACCGCCAAGTTCGTCTCCAAGTTCTCCGACCTCCCGCTGGTGACGAAGCCCGAGGACGTCGATATCGACGAGAAGCTCGTCGAGGTCACGGGCGACGCGATCATCCGCCGCGAAGGCGTCTTCCCGGTCAAGAAGACCGGCACCAACTCGGTTTCGGTGCTGATGGCCAATCCGCTCGACTACGCAAAGCGCGAGGCGTTCCAGCAGGCCACCGAGATGACCATCGACGAGGTGCGCGTCGCCCCCGCCACGCTCATCGACCTGCTGTTGAAGAAATTCTTCAAGGAACCGGCCAAGGGCGGGCCGGCCGCGACCACCGGCGAAGGCGACGTCGACATCTCCGAGGTGGCCGAGCTCATCGGCACGGCCTACGCGGGCCCCGGCGGCGAGATGAAGGCGGAGGAGCTCGAAAGCGAGGATTCCGGCCCCATCATCCAGCTCGCCAACCGCATCATCGAGGACGCCTACATCTCCGGCGCCTCCGACATCCATGTCGAGCCGCTGGAGAAGGAGCTGATGGTCCGGTACCGCATCGACGGTCTCTGCCAGGAAAAACTGCGCCTGCCCCGCCAGGTGTCCAACGCGCTCGTGACCCGCCTGAAGATCATGTGCAACCTCGACATCGCCGAACGCCGGCTGCCGCAGGACGGGCGCATCGTCTTCAAGAAGTTCACCAAGAAAAACATCGACATCGACCTGCGCGTCGCCACCGGCCCGATGAATTTCGGCGAGAAGGTGGTCATGCGCATCCTCGACAAGCAGAAGACCACCCTGCCGCTGACCGCGCTCGGCTTCTCCGAGGAGAACATCACCAAGTACCGGGAGTGCATCCGGCAGCCCTACGGCATGATCCTGCACTGCGGCCCGACCGGCTCCGGCAAGTCGATGACCCTTTATTCCGCCCTCTCGGAGGTCAACACGCCGGACGTGAACATCCAGACCGCCGAGGACCCGATCGAGTACACCCTGATCGGGATCAACCAGATGCAGATGAACCGGCAGATCGGGCTCACCTTCGCCCGGGCGCTGCGGTGCTACCTGCGCATGGACCCGGACATCATCCTCGTCGGCGAAATCCGTGACCAGGAGACGGCCGAGATTGCGATCGAGGCTGCGCTCACCGGCCACCTCCTGCTCTCGACGCTCCACACCAACGATGCGCCGTCGACGATCGCGCGCTTCAGCGAAATGAAGGTGGAGCTGTTCAACATCTCCGCGTCGCTCGTCTGCGTCTGCGCCCAGCGCCTGTTGCGCCGCGTGTGCAAGAACTGCAAGCAGCCCTACGACCCGAAGGAGCGGGAGAAGCAGCTCCTGGAGAAGGCCCTCGGCGGCTGGAGCGGCCAGATCTTCCACGCCAACCCGCACGGCTGCCACATCTGCGGCGGGACCGGCTACAAGGGCCGCGTCGGCATCCACGAGCTGATGACCAACAGCGAGGAACTCACGGAGGCCATCAACAAGGGCGTGGAGACGGCGGACCTCAAGCGCATCGCGATGCGGACCGGCATGAAGACGCTGCACCAGGACTCGATGCTCAAGGTGAAGGAGGGCACCACCACCATCGAGGAGGCGCTGGCCAACGTGCCGCCCGACATGATCGCCTGACGCCGCGCCGGCGCCGCGGCTGCGCCGGCCCCGGCCGGGCATCGCCCATGGCCACGGAACGCCTCGTCCAAATCGCCCGCCGGCGCAAGCGGGCGCACGCGCAGCTCCAGCGGCTCGGCTCGAAGGCGTACGCCGCCTTTCTCGCCATGGAGCGCGCCACCTACGCCGACGGCGCCCTGCCGCGCAGGACCAAGGAACTGATCGCGGTCGGCATCTCCGTGGCGATCGACTGCGAATCCTGCATGCAGTGGCACATCGAGCAGGCCGCCCGAGCCGGCGCCGCCCGCCGCGAAGTGCTCGAGGCCGTCGAAGTGGGCATGGAGATGGGCGGCGGCCCGGCGACGGTATCCGCCCGGTTCGCGCTGGAAGTGATGGAGGCCGTCTACGGCCCGCCGAAGGCCGGCGAGTGATCCGGCTTCGCCGCGCGCCGCGAAAATCGCGCTCGCCTCGCCTCCCCGCGGCCGGCTATCCTGCGGGCAGCGCCAGCCCACCCCACGCGCCATTGCCAACGTTCTTCGCCGGAGGATCCGAGTCATGAACCATCACCTCTTCCGGGCAGCATTTGCTCCTGCCGCCGCCCTGTTCGTCCTGTGCCTCGCCGGCTTTCCCCAGGCCCGCGCCCAAGACATTGAGAAGAAGGTGACCGTCGGCGTGTTCAGCCGCGCCTACCTCGTCCAGGCCTTCTACCGCTCGGACGCCTGGAAGACGAAGATGCAGAGCCTCGTCGAGCAGCGCAACCAGGCCGCGGCCGCCAGCGACGTGAGCGCCGTCGACCGCCTCGACAAGCAGCTCAGCGACGCCCAGACCCTCGCGCAGCGGCAGCTTTCCGGCGCCGCGCCGCTCACCAACATCTACGACGCGCTCAAGGACCAGTGGGCGGCGATCGCCAAGGAGGCGGGGGTGGACGTGATCGTGGAGCCGCCGCTGTACGTGACTCCCGGCTCGGTGCTCACCGATGTCACGCCCGTGATGGTCAAGCACCTCGCCAAGCGCGGCTGACCGCCGCCGGCCTGTCACCGCACCGCCGGCTCCGGCTCGGGCGCGCCCGGCACCGACACCGGGGGCGGCTTCGCGGACTGCACCGCCTCGGCGATCGAGACCGGAACGGCCTCGGCCTCGCCGCGCTCGCGGTTGAACCGCATCGAGACGAGCTTGGACACGCCGCGCTCCTCCATGGTGACGCCGTAGATCCCGTTGGCGGCGCCGATCGTGCGCTTGTTGTGCGTGATGATCAGAAACTGCGAGTCCTTGGTGAAATGGCGCAGCAGGTTGGTGAACCGCCCGATGTTCGACTCGTCCAGCGGCGCGTCGAGCTCGTCGAGCAGGCAGAAGGGCGACGGCTTCACCATGTAGAGCGCGAAGAGCAGCGCGACGGCCGTGAGCGTCTTCTGGCCGCCGGAAAGCAGCGAAATGCTTTTCAGCCGCGTCCCCGGCGGCTGGGCGACGATGTCGATGCCGCCCTCCAGCACGTCCTCGCCCTGGACCAGTTCCAGATGCGCGCGGCCGCCGCCGAAGAGCGTCTGGAACGTGTATTCGAAACTCTTCCGGACCTGCTCGAACGTCTGCTCGAACTGCTGCTGGGAGGTGCGGTTGATCTGCTCGATGGCCGCCACGAGCTGGGTCTTGGCGGCGGTCAGATCGTCGTTCTGGGCCTTCAGGAAATCGAACCGCTGCCGCAGCTCGGCGTACTCGTCGATCGCCACCAGGTTCACGGCGCCCATGCTGGCGATGCGCTGGCGCAGGGCCTCGATGGCCGCCTTGACCTCCTCCCAGTTGGTCTGCTCGAGGGCCGCCAGCTGCGCCTCGGTCGGCGGCGGGCGCTGGCGCTTGGTTCGCCGTCTTGGGTTTTGGGTCTTGGGTCTGGCCTCCGGTTCCCCGTCCGCTGGCTTCTGACCGCTGTCCTCTGTCCTCTGGCCTCTGGCCTCCGGCTTCTGCTCTCCGTTCTCGGGCTCATCCTCATCGAGGTCCAACGGCTTCAAATCAGGTGGATCGTCCTCCGCCTGCCAGAGCATCTGCTTCCAGTCCACGCCGGCGAGGTCGGCCTGGAATTCGTGCTGGACCTCCTCCTGGAGAAAACGCGCCCGCGACCGGGCCTCGGCGAGTTCGACGTCGCGGCGGCTGAGGTCCTCCTGGGCGGCGTCGGCTTGCGCGTGCAGCTCCTGCTGGGCCGCCTCGGCGCCGGCGATCTGCTGCTCCAGGCCGACCAGCTCGGCGCGGATCTTCTCCACGGACTCCTGGGCGACGCCGAGCGTCCGGGCGACCTCCGCCGCGCGGGCCTGCTGCGCGCCGGCCTCGCGGCCGAGTTCGCCGGCCTGCTCGGTCCAGACCTCCACCTCCTGCTGGCGCTGGACGAGGAGTTCGTCCAGCTGGGCGCGCCGCCGCTCCATCTCCCCCAGGCCGCGGTCGAGCAGTTCGACCTTCTGCCGGCGTTCCGCCAGCTCGAGGCGCGCCTGGGCCAGCGCCTCCTTCTTCTGGTCGCGGCTGGTGCGCAGGTCGCTCAGGCGCCCTTCAATCGTGTCGATGGTGCCCTTGAGGGCGGCGAATTTCTCCTCCACCTCGGCGAGGCCCGACTGGGCGCGCCGCAGGCGCTGCTCGGCGTCGGTCCGCGCCGACTCCAGGTCGGCCAGCTCGCGTTCCATGCGCAGCAGGCGCAGGTTCAGGTCCTCGCTCGCCTTGTCGGCGTTGCGCGCCTCCGCCTGCACCGCGGCCACCTGCTGGGTGGCGCCGAGCACGTCCTTGCGCCGCTGTTCGAGCGCCGCTTCGGCCTCCGCCAGGGCGGCGGCGAGCTTTTCGATCCGGGCCCGGTGCTCGGCGTGCTGCTGCTGCTCCCGCGCCAGCTCCCGCGCGGCCTCGCGGAGCTCGATCTCGCGCTGCACGATGCCGCTCGTCGGCCGCTTCTGGTAGCCGCCGAAGACCAGGCCGCGCCGGTCGACCATCTCGCCCTTCGGCGTGGCCACGCGGACGAACGCGAACCCGGGATTCTGGCGCCAGAACTCCAGAAATTCGCGCAGGCCGGCCGCGATGTAGCAGCCGGCCAGGACGTCCGCCAGCGGATGGCCGGGCGCCAGATCCGCCAGCGCCGCGGTGGCCGGTTGCAGGAATTCGGGCAGGGCGCCTCCCGCGCCCGCCTCCGCCTTGCGCCCGCCGGCCTCGCCCACCTGGAGGCAGGCGCCGCCGATCTTCTGCTCCTCGAGGTGCGCGAGGATCTGCTGGGCCAGCGGCAGCTCGGTCACGGCGACCGCCTCGGCCGCGGAGCCGAGGAGGGCCTCGAGGGCCTTGCCGTACTCGGGCTTCACCTCGAGCCCCTCGGTGATCGGTGTCACCTTGCGCCCGGCCAGGACCGCGTCGAGCTGTCCCTGCAGGAGCGCCTTCGCGCCCTCGCCGAATCCCTCCCACCGCTGGTGCAGCTGCTGGAGCAGGCGCAGCCGCGCGGTCCGCTGGGCGATGGCCCGGTCGAGGTCCTGCAGCTGCCGTTGTCCGTCGCGGAAATGCTGGGTGGCCGTCTCCACCGCGTGCTGGGCGGCCTGGACCTCGTTGTGCGCCCGGCTCTGCCCGACCCGCGCCGCCTCGAGGCGTTGCTGCTCCGCGGTGGCGTGGGCCGCCGCGGCCGCCTGCGTCCGGCGCAGCTCCGCGATCTGCGCGGCGAGCTCCTCGTGGCGCACGGCGCTGGTCTTCGCGTCGACCTCGTACGCCGAGCAATCCGCCCGCAGGCGCACGACCGTGTTTTCGCGTTGCAGCAGGTCGAGCTTGCCCTGCTGCAGCTCCTGCTCGTGGCGGCTGAGTTCGCCCTCCACGATCGCCAGATCGCGGTTGCGCTCCTGGAAAACGGCGTCCGAGCTGCCGAGCAGGCTCAGCTGCAGCTGCTTGTCCTGCGCGCCGCTGTCGGCCTGGGCGGCGACTTCGCGCAGCTGCATTTCCAATTCGGAGAGGTCGGCCTGGCTCGCCTGGATGCGTTCCTCCAGACCGGTGCGCTTGATCTGGGCGACGCCGGCCTGGTTCTCCGCCTGCTCCTTCTGCGAGCGCAAATCGAAAACCGTCTGCTGGGCCTCCTGCACCCGCTGGTTGTGATCGCTGCGGCGGGCGCGCAGGTCGGCCAGCTCCTGCCGGCGTTCCTCCAGCGCGGCGCGGCGCGCCTCGGTGTCGGCGCGCAGGCCGGCGACCGCGGCCTCGAGCCCGGCGATCCGGGCGGTGAGCTGGCCCCACTGCCAGCCGCTGTGGGCGAGGCTCAGGTGGCGCAGCCGGTAGCCGAGACGCTTGTAGCGCATCGCCTTGGAGGCCTGGCGGCGGAGGCTGCCGATCTGCCGGCCGACCTCGGCGATCACGTCGGTCAGGCGCGCCAGGTTCTGCTCGGTCAGGGCCAGCTTCGCGAGCGCCTCCCGCCGCTGGCTCTTGTAGCGCGTGATGCCCGCCGCCTCCTCGAACACGGCGCGCCGGTCCTCGGGCTTGGACGACAGCACCTGGTCGATCTGCCCCTGCGCCATGATCGAGTAGGACGTGCGCCCCACCCCGGTGTCCATGAAGAGCTTGTGGATGTCCTTCAGCCGGCAGGCCTGCCCGTTGAGAAAATAGTCGCTCTGGCCGTCGCGCGAGGTCCGGCGGGTAATCTCGACCTCGTGGTATTCGATGCCGAGCTGGTGCTCGCAGTCCGTCAGGAGCAGCGAGACCTCGCACAGGTTGTGCGGCTTGCGGGTTTCGGTCCCCTCGAAGATGACGTCCTCCATCTTGCCGCCGCGGAGGGCCTTGGCGCTCTGTTCGCCCAACACCCAGCGGATGGCGTCGGCGATGTTGCTCTTTCCGCACCCGTTGGGACCGACGATGGCGGTGACGCCGGGTTCGAAGCGGAGGACGGTGGGATCAGCGAAGGATTTAAAGCCGTGCAGCTTGAGCGCCTGAAGGTACATGAAACGTGAACGAGCAGAATAGAGTGGCCGGATTTTGCGACCGCAACGGGAAAGTGCATGAAGTTTTGCACAACAAAAACGCGCCGCGTCGGCCGCCTCCGCCGCGCAACTGTCAATCCGCCACCAGGCGTTTGCCGAGGCTCACGCAGTTGTCCGGCTTGTAGCCGAGGCGCTCGTAGAACGCGATGACGCCCGCGTTGCCCGTCCGCACCTGCAGATTGATCTTCGCGCAGCCGGCGGCGTGCAGGAGCCGCTCGGCCTCCGCCATCAGGGCGCGGCCCAGGCCGGCGCGCTGGCGTCCCGGCTCGACCGCGAGGTAGTTGATCCACCCGCGGTGCCCCTCGTAGCCCGCCATCACGGTGCCCACAATCCGGCCGCCGGTTTCGCCGACGAGGAACCACTCCGGGTTCACCCGGAGCTTGCGGCGGATGTCCTTGTGCGGGTCGTTCCACGGGCGAACCAGATCGCACGCCCGCCAGAGCGCCACGACCGCCGCTTCGTCCGCGGCCTGATAGGCCCGGATCATCATTTATGGTCCCACGGCAGGCGGACCTGGATGCGCGGGTGACGCCAGATCTGGAACACCTCGAACATCTTGCCCGGGTTCAGGATCCCGCGCGGATCGAGGGCCCGTTTCACCGCCCGCATCGCGCGCACCTGCGCCGGCCGGTGCTGGAGCCGCAGGAACGGCGTCTTGGCCAGGCCGATGCCGTGCTCGCCCGAGATCGCCCCGCCGAGGGCGACCACGGTCTCCATCAGCCGTCTGACCGCCGCCTCGGCCGCCCGGCATTCGGCCCGGTTCGCGGCGTGGTACATGATGTTCACGTGGATATTGCCGTCGGCCAGGTGACCGAACGTGGGGATCGGCAGGCCCGAGTCGCGCCGCAGGCGGTCGAGGAAGCGGGCGAACCGTTCGTACTGCCGCATCGGGATGGCCACGTCCTCGTTCAGCTTCGCGTCGCCGAGCTCGAACATGGCGCTCGAGCACTTGCGGCGCACCGTCCAGAGCTGTTCGGCCTCGGCCCGGTCGCGGGCGGCGCGGAAGGCGGTCGCGTGGCGCGACGCCCAGGCCAGCACCTCGCGCTTTGCCGCGCTCAGTTCGGCCGGCGACCCCGCGAGTTCGAGTAGAATGACCGGCCGGCCAGCCTGCCCGGCGAACACACTGCGCCCGGTGGCGCGCTCCGCGCATTGCACACTGTACCGGTCGAGAAACTCGCAGATCGCGGGCTGGATGCGGCGCGCGAAGAGGGCGCGGGCGGCGTGGAGCGCCGCGGTTTCGTTGCCAAATGAGGTGAGCAGGGTCCACCGCTCGGCGGGGAGCGGAATGAGCTTGAGCACCGCGTCCGTCACGACGCCGAGCAGGCCCTCGCTGCCGATCCAGAGGTCGCGGAGGTTGAAGCCCGCGGAGAACTTCTTCGTCGCCGTGCCCCACTCGACCCATTCGCCCGTGGGCAGAAAGCCCTTCAGGGCGAGCACGTAGTCGCGGGTGACGCCGTATTTTCCGCCGTGCATGCCGCCGGCGTTGCACGCGATGTTGCCGCCGAGGGTGCAGTACTCGTTCGAGGACGGATCCGGCGGATAGAACCAGCCCGCCGCCTCCGCCGCGGCGTGGACCGCGGCGGTGGGCGCGCCGGCCTGCACGTAGGCCAGCCCCGTCTCGGCGTCGACGCGGACGCGGCGCAGGCCGGTCAGGTCGAGCACCCAGCCCCCACGCAGCGGCGCGGCTGAGCCGGTGAGCGAGGTGCCGCGGCCGCGAACCGTCACGGGAACGCGATGCCGGTTGGCCAGTTCCAGGACGACGCCGACGTCGGCGGTGCGGCGCACGCGGATGACCGCCTCCGGCAGGAACGACAGCTTGCTGCTGTCGAACGACGCCGCCCAGCGGGCGCGCGCCTCCGTGCGGACGGCGGCGCCGAGCCGGCGCTTGAGCTGACGGGTGGCGGCGGAGAGCGAAGCCATGTCCCCAAGGTTAACACAGGGCCGGCCGGAATTGGCAAGAAACGATGGGTCCCGTCCGCGCCGAAACCGGCGGCAAATGCGCTTCCCTCCGGTGGGCGGATTGCCAGTATCGCTGCACCGGATCATGGAGTCGCAAACCTCCCTGCTGGCCGAAATCCTGCAGCATCTGCTGACGATCGGCGGTTTCCTGCTCGCCGTGTTCCTGATCGCCCGCCTGATGAGCGAGAAGCGCCAGCCGGGCAACACGATGGCATGGCTGCTGGTCATCGTCCTCATCCCGTACGTCGGGGTGCCGCTGTATCTGATCTTCGGCGGCCGCAAGCTGCGGCGTCTCGTCGCCCGCAAATCGCGCCTGGCTCCGCAGCAGCTGGCCGGCGGCCCCGTGGCGGCCGCGGCCGATCCCGTCGCCCTGGCGTTGGTGCCCGCGGGCGCCGGTCCGCCGGTGGGCGGCAACACCGTGCGCCTCCTCACCCGCGGCGACGAGGCCTACGCCGAGCTGGTGCGGCAGATCCGCGGCGCCCGGCAAACGATCCACCTCATGACCTTTATCCTGGGCCATGACGAGATCGGGCGCGGGATCGTCGATCTGCTGGCCCTGCGGGCCCGCGAGGGCGTCAAGGTGCGCCTGCTGCTCGACGCCGTCGGCTGCCTGTTTACCAGCCGCGGGTTCGTGGACCCCGTCCGGCGCGCGGGCGGCGAGGTGCACCGTTTCATGCCGGTCCTGCCCCTGCAGCGGCGCTGGTCGGCCAATCTGCGCAATCACCGCAAGATCGCCGTGTTCGACCACCGGGTGGCGATTTTCGGTGGCCACAACCTCGCCAAGGAGTACATGGGGCCCACCCCGCTCAAGAAACTCTGGCGCGATTTCGGCGCCGTCATCGAGGGTCCGGCCGTCCAGCCGCTCAACGACATCTTTGTCGCCGACTGGTGCTATGCGAGCGGGCAAACGCCGGCGGGCCTGCACGGCCGGCGCGGGCCGCGCGAGGCGGCGCCGCCCGGGTCCTGCGAGCTGCAGGTCGTCGCCAGCGGGCCGGACGTCGCCGGCGATCCGCTCTACGAAGGCATCCTGTCGTACCTCCAGGAGGCCAAGCAGCGCATCTGGATCATCACGCCGTACTTCATTCCCGACGAGGTGCTGTTCCGCTCGCTGATGATCAAGGCGCGCACCGGCCGCGAGGTGATCATCGTCATCCCGGCCAAATCAAACCACCGGATCGCCGACTTCGCCCGGCGGTATTACCTGCGCGAGCTGCAGCAGGCCGGGGCGCGCGTGCTGCTCTACCAGGGCGGCATGATGCACAGCAAGGGCATGATCGTGGACGATCGCGTCGGCCTGCTCGGTTCGGCCAATTTCGACCTCCGCTCGCTCTTCGTGAACTTCGAGGTCGGCGTCTTCGTCTACACGGCGCCGGAAGTGCGGGCGATGTGCGCCTGGGCCGAGGATCTGATGACCAAGAGCACGCCGATGACCGCCGCCCGGCTCGCCCGCCGCCGCGTCATCGGCAACATCGCCGAGGACCTCAGCCGCCTGTTCGC
>JBAIXJ010000624.1:0-1609 GCA_037916645.1 Opitutales bacterium
CCTATCTGCGCGCGCTCGGTTTTGCCGTCACCGTCGCGGACCAGGATGACCCGGCGACCATGGCGCAGGGCCAGGACCTCGTCGTCATTTCGGCCACCTGTTCGAAATACAAACTGACGAACAAGTACCGGGACGTGCCGTCGCCGTTGATGTGCTACGAGGGTCTGATGGCCGACTCGCTGTACTTTGCGGGCCGGGATCGCTACGTCGATTACGGCGAGCACGGCGAGGAGAAGGAAAGCGACGATCCGCCCGAGAACTACCTCGACATCGTCGGCGCCTGGCATCCGCTCGCCGCCGGCCTGCCGGCCGGACCGGTGCGGTTCACCAAGGAGCCCGGAACCCTGAAATGGGCCACGCCGGCGCGCGGGGCGCTGGTAATCGCCACGCTGCCGTTTGCGCCGCAGCAATGCGCGATCTTCGCCTACGACACGGGCGCAACGATGGCCGAAGATCATGTCGCGCCAGCCCGCCGGCTCCTGTTCCCGCTCGACAATCCGGCGTTTGACGACCTGACGCCGGACGGCCTCGCCTTGTACGACGCGGCGGTGCAATGGCTGCTCGGTGCGCCGGCGCACGGGTGAATCCGCCCACCGGAGCAGCCGCCCCTGGCGACGACGCGGCGGGCCGGCGCGAGATGACGCTGCGCTTCCTCGCCCAGCCGACCGATGTCAATTTCGGCGGCAAGGTGCATGGCGGCACGGTGATGAAATGGATCGACCAGGCCGGCTACGCCTGCGCCGCGAATTGGAGCGCCTGCTATTGCGTCACCGTTTTTGTCGGTGGAATCCGTTTCTACCGCCCGGTGCTCATCGGCCAGCTGGTCGAGGTGACGGCGCGCGTGATCCACACGGGCCACACCAGCATGCACATCGCCGTCGGTGTGCGGGCCCGCGATCCCAAGGGCGGCGCGTGGAGCGAAACGACGCAGTGCACCATGGTCTTCGTCGCGGCCGACGCCGGGGGCACGCCCATGGCCGTGCGGCCGTGGGTCCCGATCGCCGCCGAGGATCGGACGCTCGAGCGCTTCGCCGTCCGTCAGATGGAGCTCCGCACCGCGATGGAGACGGCGCTCACGGCATCGCTGGCGGCGGACGGAGCAGCGCCTGGCTCGCGGCGTCCTGGAATTCCCGGAGCGGCAGGTAAATCGCCTGGTCGAGGACCGCCTGCTGGCCCTCGCGGCTGAGGATGAACCGGATGAACTCCTCCAGCGCGGGCGCCAACGGGTGGTCCGGCCCGCGGTTGACGTTGACATAGACCAGCCGGCTTAACGGGTACGCCGCGCGGGCGACTTCCTCGTAGCCCGGTTCAAGGTAGGGACCGTCGTCGTCCGGGGCCAGCGCCAGGGTGTGGACCCCGGGCTTCAGGAAGGCGAGGCCGGCGTAGCCGATCGCATCGCGGTCCTGCGCGACGTGTCCGGCCAGCGGGATCACGGTCGGCACGAAATTGAGGTCGGTGCGCCACTCCCCGCGATGGCCGTTTGCGCCGAGCACCCGCTCGCGGACGAACTCCTCGAAGCCGTTCCAGGGTTTGACCGCCCAGACGTGGATCGGCTGGTCGGCCCAGCCGCCGGTGAGGCCGAGATCGCCCCACGTGCGCACGGGCTTCC
>JBAIXJ010000625.1:0-4299 GCA_037916645.1 Opitutales bacterium
TTCAAGGGCAACGTGGACCTGCAGAAGCTCGCCGACCTCGTGCAGCGCGTGGGCGCCGCGAAGATCCCGTACGTCTCGATCGCCGCCACCGTCAACATGGCGGGGGGGCAGCCGATCGCCATGGAAAACCTCCGCCAGGTGCGCGCCCTCTGCGCCCGCCACGGCATCCGGGTGATCCTCGACGCCACCCGGGCGCTCGAGAATGCGTACTTCATCAAGCAGCGCGAGCCGGGCTTCGCCGACCACACGCTCGCCGCCATCCTGAAGGAGATGTGCGCGCTCACCGACGGCTGCACGATGAGCGGCAAGAAGGACCTGCTCGTCAACATCGGCGGCTTTCTCGCGGTCAACGACGACGCCATCTTCGAGGAGGCGCGCAACCTCGTGGTTGTGTACGAGGGGCTGCACACCTACGGCGGCCTCGCCGGCCGCGACCTCGAGGCGATGGCCCGCGGGATCGAGGAGGCCGTGGAGTTCGACCACATGCGGGCCCGGATCGGCCAGATCCTGTACGTCGGTGAGCGGCTGCAAGCGCTCGGCATCCCCATCGTCCAGCCGATCGGCGGGCACGCGATCTTCCTCGACGCCCGGCGGTTCCTCCCCCACTTGCCCCAGCTCCAGTTTCCGGCCCAGACGCTCGCGGCCGAGCTCTATCTCGAATCCGGCATCCGCGCCATGGAACGCGGCATCGTCTCCGCCGGGCGGGACAAGAAAACCGGCGACCACTACTTCCCCAAGCTCGAGCTGGTCCGGCTCACGTTCCCCCGCCGCGTCTACACCCAGGCCCATTGCGACGTCACGGTGGAGTCGATCCAGGCGGTCCACGAAGTCCGCGACCGGATCAAGGGCCTGAAGATGGTCTATGAGCCCAAGTACCTGCGCTTTTTCCAGGCCCGTTTCGAGCGCCTGCCGTGACGCGGCCGCGCCCGGCGGCGCTGGATTCACGCGTTGACTCCGGCCGGAACCGGGTTTCATCGGTAAGCTGGGTCGCTGCGGCGGCCCAGCCAATCCGATCATCAATCCTCAACCTGTCCCTCCCGATGAACGCGCCCAACATCGCCCAGAAAGCTCCCTATGTGATGGACATGGCGGCCGGCACCTACTGGTGGTGCGCCTGCGGCCGATCCAAGAACCAGCCGTTCTGCGACGGCTCGCACAAAGGCACCGGCTTCGCGCCCAAGAAAGTCGACCTCACCGAGGCCAAGAAGGTGGCGTGGTGCGGCTGCAAGCATTCCAAGAACGCCCCCTTCTGCGACGGCACCCACCGCACGCTGTAGGGGCGGCGGATGCCCGCCGCGCCTACCACACCCGCGCCCAAAGCACCTTGAGGTAGCGGCTCTCGAGACAGTTGGAGTAGACCGGATGGTCGGGCCCCGCCCCGGTCCGGTCGAAGATCTGCAGGCGCCGGCCGAGCCGGTGCGCCGCCTTGATGACGCGCTCCTCAAAGGTCTCCAGCGAAACCAGCCCGGAGCAGGAACAGGTGACCAACAATCCGCCCGGCTTCACCAGCGAGACCGCGAGCTGGTTCAAGTCCTCGTATTTGCGCAACCCCTCGGCGGCGCCCGCCGGCTCGCGCGTGAGCACGAACTTCGGCGGATCCAGCACGACGGCATCCCAGCGCTCCCCGTTCTTCTGCATCTGCCGCGCGTAGGCGAAGGCGTCCGCGTGCACCCAGCGTACCGCCGACGACGAGGCGCGGTTGAGGTTCTGGTTCCGCCGCGCCTGCGCGATGGCGGCCTCGTCGAGATCGACGCCGGTCACGTCGACCGCGCCGCCGACCGCGGCCGCCAGGGCGAAGCCGCCGGTGTAGCAGCACAGGTCGAGCACGCGCGCCCCCGCGACCAGCCGCGCCAGCCGCCGCCGGTTGTCGCGCTGGTCGCAGAAGAATCCCGTCTTGTGCCCCGCGGCGAAATCGACCTCGTAGCGCACGCCGGACTCGCGGATCTTCACCGTCACCGGCGCGCCGGCCGAGGCCTCCTTGAACGACGAGGGTTTGATGCCCTCGAGGCTACCCAGGTCGTGATCGACATGCACCCGCGTGTGCCGCGTGCCGCACAGCTCGTGCAGCAGCGGCAGCCAGCGTGGCAGGCGCTGCGCGATACCGAGGCTGACCACCTCGCAGAACAGCACCTCGCCGTACCGGTCGACCGTCAGGCCGCTGAGCCCGTCGCCATCCGAGTTGACCACGCGCCAGGCATCGGCGTCCGCATCCAGCTTGAGCCAGTCGCGGCGGAGGGCGACCGCGCGGCGGAGGGCCGCCTCAAAATAATCTTCGCCCACCGGTTCGCCCGAATGGCAGACGACGCGCAGGGGGATTTTCGCCCGGGGATTGTACAGTCCGGCGCCCACCCGCGCCCCCTGTTTGTCATAGACCGCGACGAGGTCGCCCGCCTTGGCCTCGGCCGAGACGTCGCCCAGCATGCGCGGGAAGATGTGCGGCTGGAAGGTAACGAACTTCAGCTGCGCCCACGGGCGGGGCCAGGAAGAGGTGTCGGCGTCGTTGGAGGGCGGCATGCGGGGGATCGAGGACTTAGCGCCGAATCCCGCCGAGATCACGCCGGAAAGACGCGGCGACACCGAAGCCGACAAAAAGGCCGACCGGATCAGTGGTCGGCCTCGAGGGGCAAACGGGTCGCCTACGCGACGCGCTCGACGATGAGCGGCGGCGGTGTCGGACGCTTGGGCGCCAGCCGGTAGGCGTCCTTGAAATAGTCGAGCGCGCGCTCGAGCTTCGCCTCGTCGTTGTAGTGGATCATCATGAGCGGCTCGCCCTGCTTCACCTGGGTGCCGACCTTCTTGATCTCCGAGACCCCGACCGCGTAGTCGATCTTGTCGTGCGGGAATTCCCGGCCCGCCCCCAGCAGGTGGACGCCGTGGGCGATCTTGGCGGCGTTGATCGTGTGCACGTAGCCCCGCTTCGGCGCCGGCAGCTTCCGGATGTGCTTCGCCTGGGGGAATTTTTCCGGATGATCGATGAACGAGGTGTCGCCGCCCTGCGCCTTGATCAGGGCTTTGAACTTCTCCAGGGCCGATCCGTCGCTGAGGTGCCGCTGCACAGTCTGCTTGGCCGACAGAGTGGAACCGGCCACGCCGGCGAGCCGGACGATCTCCATCCCGAGCTTGAGCACCAGCTCCTTGGTGTCCTCGGGTCCCTGTCCCTTCAGGAGCTGGATCGCCTCGCGGATCTCCAGCGCCGTCCCGACCGAATCGCCGAGCGGCTGGTTCATGTCCGTGACCAGCGCGACGCACCGCCGCTTCATGGAACGGCCCACGCGGGTCATCGACCGGGCCAGCTGTTTTGCCTGCTCGAGGTCCTTGATGAAGGAGCCGTTGCCCCATTTCACATCGATCACCAGACCCTCGGAGCCCTCGGCCAGTTTGCGCGACAGCACGCTGCCGGTGATGAGCGGGAGGCTCGGAATGGTGCCCGTGTCCTTGCGCAGCTCGTAGTATTTGGCGTCCGCCGGCGCCAGGTCGGGCACCTGCGCGACGATCGCGCCGCCGATATGACCCAGCTGCTCGGTGAAATGCGGGATCGTCTGGTGACCCTTGAACCCGGGCACCGCGCCCAGCTTGTCGAGCGTGTCGATCACGAACTCCTGGTCGGCCCCGCACATCATCGGGACCACGACGCCGCTTGCCATCGCCAGCGGCACGAGGACCAGGGACGTCTTGTCGCCCACCCCGCCCGTCGAATACTTGTCGATCTTCGGCTTCGAAATGTGGGAGAGATCAATCACCTCGCCCGACAACATCATCTCCTCGGTCAGGATCGCCGTCTCCTGCGCCGACATGTTGGCGAAATAGATCGCCATGAGCAGCGCCGCCAGCTGGTGCTTCGGCATCTCCCCATCCAGCGTGGAATCAATGACATATCGGATTTCTTCCTGGGTAAACTCTCCGCCGTCGCGCTTCTTTTCGATGAGGTAACTGAAAGTGGGCTTGATGAACCTCCGCGGTGGCAGAGGGCGTTTTCTCATATGGGTAGTCATGTATCGTTTTGGTGATCGATGGCGCGAAAGGTTAATGATAAAAAACAATCTATCCCGTTTGTCGAGATAATTTTACCAATCTTGGGTATCACGCCAAAAACAGAAAAACAGGGCGGCGCGGCCCTCCCTTCAGGAGCCAAGCTTCGATCAAATACACGCTTGCGGCATTTTCGCGCGAATCGTTGAGTGCCGGAATGGACCTTCCCTTCGATCTTGCCATCGCTCTGGGCCGCGCCCTGACGGAGGCCGCGCAGCGGAGCGGACTGTCCGACGCGGGCTTTTCCCCCGACGTCCGGCTGGCGGATCC
>JBAIXJ010000626.1:0-2470 GCA_037916645.1 Opitutales bacterium
TGACGAAGAGCGCATTTCCCGACCCGACCGCCGACGAGGAGGGCTGGGTTGCGGTCGAGCTGGCGCCGGTCAAGCCGCTGCCGCAGCCGGTCACGCTGGCGCAGATCAAGGCCGACGCGGCGCTGAAAGACATGGAACTCGTGCGCCAGGGCCGGCTTTCGGTCCTGCCGGTGCGGCCGGCGGAGTTCGTCCGCGTGCGAAAAATCAGCGGGTTGTAGGGAGCCGGACGGCGCCGATGGCGGAGCTCTTTTTCACCACAGATGTACACTGATTTTCACCGATCCCCCGGTGGGAGAATCAGTGCCCATCAGTGTTATCAGTGGTGAGAAGAATGTCGGGCTTCAGGCTTCGGAGGTGGTTTGGTGCCAAGGGCAAAGAGCCGAGCGCCATGCGCTGAGAGCCGAACGCGGATCGCCGGACTCCAAGGGCAACACGGCGGGTTCCAGGCGCTCGGTGGTACACGCGGTTGGCGGGCGGGACCGAAACGGCGCCGCCGAGCCTCCAGATCACAGTGCCCTGAATCCTGGTCCGGCACACCGATGAATCAACTGGACGAGGATGCTGTCGCGGGGCTCATCGTGTGCGTCGGGCAAGTCCAGAAATCTCAAGTCCAGCTCTCAACAAACCAAAGGCGAAGCCATGGTCTACGACGTCAAACGAATCGATTCCTACCGCCTGATCGTGGCGGACCCGGTCGCAGCCGGATCCAGACTACTCTCCGCGTTCGCCGGGGTCGGAGTCGACCTGCTTGCGTTCAGGGCCGTTCCGCTCCCAACCGGAGGGACGCGGTTCACTCTTGTCCCTACGGATGGCTCGAGAATGGCCGAGGGAGCGAAGAAGGCCGACGTCAAGCTGGATGGACCTCACCCGGCCCTGCTGGTCAGAGGCGAGGAGAAGCCCGGGGCTTGCGCCGGGATCTTTGAGAAGCTTTCCGGGGCGGAGATTCCGATCCGCGAGGCGAGCGGGATCGCCCACATCAACGGCGGGTATGGCGTGATTCTCCACCTCGAGCCGAAGGACTGCGACAAGGCGGCAGCGCTCCTTTCAAGGTCGTGAGCTCCAGATTTTGGGTCTTGGGTTCAACCCAAGACTCAAGACCTAGGACCCAGACGACGCCGGTCACGATAGGCAACATCCAACGAACCGATGGCTTCCCGGTATGGCCGGGCAATTCGTTTTTCTGTAGGCAGCGAGCTTGCTCGCGCTGTTTGGCGCCAGCTAGCTGGCGGCCTACAAGTCAAGGCACCAAATCAGAAAGCCGATTCAACGATTCCCGAATTCAGGTTTTCGGATAGCCTTCGATTTCATCCCAATGTAGTTCTCACTCCGACCGCGGACCGGCCAGTCCGCGGCCAGAATCCAGCTTCAACCATCAGATCCCTGACGGCCACCAGAGCCGTCGGGGTGAACGATCATGAGACCAGAAGACGAGAAGATTTCCCGGAGGAGATTCCTGGGCTTGGGCGCCGCCGGCATGGCGATCGTGGCGTTGCCCCGAGCGCGTGCGCAGGAAACTTCAGCCGCCGCGCCGGTCGCCGGCCCGATACCGTCGCGAAGCGGATACCGGGTCTTCTCGGAGGGCCGCATCGCCGGGCTGCGCACGACGAACCGGCTGGTCCGGTCGGCCACCGCCGAAGGCGCCTCGCCCGACGGCCGCATGAGCGCCGAGGGCCTGAGAATCTACGAGCAACTCGCCCTGGGCGGCGTGGGGCTGATCATCACCGGACACATCGTCGCGGCGCGCGGAGGCGACGTCCACGCGTTCCAGACTCATCTCGACGACGACCGATACATCGACGCGGCGCGGAGTATCGCTGACACCGTTCATCGAATTGCCCCCGCCTGCAAGGTGGTGGCCCAGCTCGCCCACGGCGGGCCTAACGCGAGCGCCGACCCGATCGCGCCCTCCGACATCGGGGCTCGGGGCGACGGCAAAAAGGCGCGGGTGCTTTCCTCCGGCGAGATCGACGATCTGGTTGCCCAGTTTGCAGCTTCGGCCGGCCGGGCCCGGGACGCCGGCTTCGACGGGGTCGAGCTCCACGGCGCGCACGGCTTCCTCCTGAGCACGTTCCTGTCGCCAGCGACGAACCGGCGGGACGACGAGTACGGCGGGTCGGCGGCGCGACGCGCGGCGATCGTCGCGAAGATCGTGGCGGCCGCCGGCCGGCAGGTTGGTCCCGACTATCCGATCCTGATCAAGGTCAACTGCAACGACCAGGGGGAGAACGAGGCGGCGCGGGCCGGCTTCGTCGAGCTGGCGGGGGAGCTGGCAAAAGCCGGCGTGGACGCGATCGACGTCAGCGGCCGGGACGCCGTCCGGGAGCACATCGACGGCCCCGACAAGGAGGCCTACTTCCTGCCGTTCGCTGAGCGCGTGCAGCTGGGGGTGCCGGTCATCGTGACCGGGGGCCACCGCTCGATCGCACACATGGAAGCCGTCCTGCAACAGGGGAACGTCCAGTTCCTCGGC
>JBAIXJ010000627.1:0-8617 GCA_037916645.1 Opitutales bacterium
TCGGTATGACCACGCTACCAGGGACTGCCTTGCCGTCGCGGATTGCGGGAAGAAACTTCCATTGCCGGACGGCAGCAACTGCACTACGTCCGAACTCGCTGCCGGATTCCTTGAGGACCTTGACCCCCGCCACGTCCCCTAGGGGCGAAATGCTGGCTTGGACCGTCGCACTGCCGGATTGTTGATCGCTGGCATACGGGAAGTCCGGTTTCTTCGCGATCAACAGAACCGGCCCTCCATTTGCCCGGTCTTTCGGCTCCTCGATCAACCCGGCGGTCCAACGACGGATCCCCCAATGGTCCGATTTCATCTCGCCAGCCATGCGGTCCCTGCCGATGGCGGCTGAATAAACATAGTCAGGCTTGGCACCCAGAACCACAACGCCGTTTACCGTCCTTGGCGGTTCGACTTCTTCCAAGGTGAATCGAACGTATCCGTCGCTTTCGTTCCACCTTCCGGAGGTAACCGTTTCGATCCTGTATTCAGTGGTCTGCGGAGGTCCCACTGGATCGTTGGGGTCCCGCACCCACGTCGATTCCATTCGGCGGGCGGTGATCGTTCCTGCTGGCTCGAAGCGAACCTCGTAGTACTGCCCCCGATCATCGGAAACCGCCCACGCCGTACCGGCAATTCTGCATGGTGCGCCCACGGACGCATTCTCCGGCTTGGCAATAGCAGTGCCAATGACGGCAAGAGCTAGCGCGGCCAACATTCCTGTTTCGTTCACCGACCGCGTTGTGCCGACGGTTCCAGAGATACGCAACACCGTACCACGAGAAGTTGGTAGGAATAAACCCCGCCCCACCTAGTTGCGGCCGAAGGTCGCGGGAGGAATCATCCGTGCTAGAACACGATCCACGCCTCGAGATAGAGCGTGTTGTTGGCGTGGGCGTTGGTGCCGGCGCCGTCGAAGTTCTTCCGGGCGCCATCGAAGCGGTTGTAGGCCGTGTACTGCAGCGAGAACTTCACGTTGGACCGCGGCCAGAACGCCGGACCGCCCCCTTTGTTGAACGGGAGATAGTCCGCCTGGAGCACCACGCCGTCGCTCCCCGGGGACCCGTTCGCGCTCCCGGAATAGAGCGTCGCATCTGGCGAGCCGCCGATCCAGAAATACTGCGCGGTCAGGCCGTAGGTCTTGTCGAAGAGGCAGTTCGCCGTCGCCTTGAGCGTCCAGAGCGTGTCAACGGCGTTGGTCGAGTTGCCCAGGACGCTGCTTGCGCTCCAGTCCTCCCGCTCGTGCACGTAGGTCAGCATCCCCGTGAAGTCGCGGATGCCGCTCGAAATCTGATATTGGGAATCGAGCCCGAGGTCGGTGATCCGGTCCTTCCCGGCGCTCGAGTCGCGGCCCGGATAGGTGTCGGCGGCGAGGCCGAAGGTGCCGAACTCCCACCGGGCCTCGCCGATCATCTTCTCCACGGCAAACCGCCAGTACGGGGCGGTGCCCGCGATCTGGGTCTCGCCGGTCGGGTCCACCCCCAGCGCGCTCTGGAAACGGGTGCTGAGGCTCTGGTAGCCGCCGACGTCAAAATAGTACGTTCCATCCAGCCAGAGATACGCCCCCAACCCTCCGACCTGCTGCGCCAGGCCGCCATCGATCAAGGTTCCGGCCGCGGGCGTCGGGGCGAGGCCCGAGCCGGTGAAGGGAAACCCAAAGGCCGGGCTGCTGTTCCAGGGATCCTGCAGCGTCGGATTGTTGTTCCAGTAGACGCCGTAGATCGCGTCCTTGCCGCCGATGGTCGCGGTGTCGGCGTACCGGAATTCCGTGTTGTCCCACGACCAGCTCTTGCCCACGCCGTCGTAGGTCATCTGGCTGAAGACGCCGAACTTGTTCAGAAACGCGGCCGTGGACGATTCCTTGCCGAACAGATCCGCGGCATAGGGCCCGAAGAGGCGGCCGGCGTAGAACAGGCTCGCCTGGGTCATCGCGTAATTGTTGTTGGCGCCGAAGCCGGGGGCGGCGCCGCCCGCCTGGTCCGCCTCGGTGTGCGTGAACGACGGCTCCAGCATCACCGCGAGCGGCGGAAGCTGGGTCTGCTCCGCGCTCTGGGTGTAGCCGGCCAGCTTGAACTGGCGCCCGAACTGGTTCAGCACCGGGAATCCGGTGTGGCAGACAATGCACTGCATGTTCATCTGCCGGGCGAAGCTCGGCAGGGCGCGGACCGTGGCGGGGAGCAGCAGCAGACTGGCGGCGACCAGCAGCGCATACCCCCGGGGGGCGGGACGTGGATCGGGTCGGTTCTTCATAATTGATGGCTTCAGGTTAAGTTCGGGCCGGAGCCGGGGGCTCCTCGTCTGGAGACCAACTCGGATTCCGTTGGTGCGACGAATTCATCGGGAATTCCGGACATCGCCCCCTAGAACCCGAGGTCCTCGCCCTTGGGTTTGAGGCTGAACAGGTAGGCGACCAGATCGTCGACCTCCGCCTCCTTGATGATCCCGCCCCAGGCGGGCATGTAGAGCGGCGGCGGCGGGCGTTTCGGATCCAGCGGCGTGATGTCGCGCTGGCCGCCGAGGATGCGCTTGGCCAGCTCGGCCTTGGTGTAGCCGTCCGCCACGTAGGTCAACGCCGGCACCTGCTCGGCCGTCTTGGCGTTCGGGTTCGGCACGCCGCCCTTGCCGTCGGGCCCATGGCAGCCGATGCAGCCGTAGGTGCGGAAGACCTCGCGGCCGCGCTCGACCGGCCCCATCAGCGACGGGAGGGACAGCGCCACCTGCTGATCGCGCAGGTGCAGCAGGAAGTCGGTCAGGGCCCGGGCCTCGCCCTCGGTGAACCCGAACCGCGGCATGACCGTGCCGGGGCTGACGGCCTGGGGGTCGCGGAAATGGGCGACCATCCACTCCGGCGACCGCCGCAAGCCGACGTCGTCCAGCGCCGGGCCGATCTTGCCGCCTTGTCCGTTCAGGGAATGGCAGCCGATGCAGCCCTTCTGCTGGAACAGCCGCCGGCCGACCGCGGCGCTCGGAATCACCTTCATCGAGGCGTAGAAACCCGGCACGGTCTCGCCGGTCTGGCTCAGCATGAACAGCGTGATCGCCTCCAGATCGGGCGCGGAGAATTTCTGGGGCGGCATGCCGGAGCCGGGCGTCACGGTGGCGGGCGCGAGGAAATGGGCCTTCAGCCACTCCGGCGAGCGGCGGGCGCCGACCTTGTCGAGGTCCGGTCCGACCACGCCCCCGACTCCGCCGAGCTTGTGGCAGCCCCGGCAGCCGCTCGCCTCGAACACCTGCTCCCCGCGCGCGAGGGCGGGGGCGGCGGGATTGTCCGCCGCCTGGTGGCACTGACCGCACGAGGCCTCGGTGTACTTCAACGGCAGCATCGGCGCATCCCAGTGCGGCACGTGGCCGTGCGCCGCCGCGACCGTCGTCGCCCGCCCCTGGCCCCGGTGGCAGATCGTGCAGCCGAATCGGTCGAAGGGATGCTGGTCGTGCAGCGGGTGGTAGGCCAGCGGCTGCGGGTAGCCGCCGTAGCTCGGGTCCTCGACTGCGAGGTGGCACGTCGTGCAGCGGTCGACGCGGCCCAGCTCGGGGAGCAGGATCTGCCGGATCTGGATCGGCGTCCGCTCGGCCAGGACCCGCTGCGGCGGCGTGGCCGCACGACGGACCTCCTCCTGGAGGTACCGCCGCTGGTAGATCATCCACTCGCGATGCTGGTCCCGGTAATAGGCGACGATCACCAGCACGCCCACGAGCAGGCCGAGCGCCGTGAAGCCGCCGTAGAATTTGCGCATCGAGCCGTCCATGGCGTCAGGGCTCCCCGCCGGCCGCCGGCGGCGGCTGCCACGGCACCTGCCAGCTCCAGTTCGGGCCGCGGAACAGGCTGCCGATCACCGTGAGCACGATCGCGGCGGCGAGGCACAGCGCGAACACCGTGTTGGCGACGACGCGCTCCCGGGCGAACCACCGGCCGACGCCCGCCCGGCCCCGGTCGAGGTAGGGCAGCAGCACCAGCACGGCGACCAGCAGGCCCGGCACCACCACCCCGCCCCAGAACGCCGAGTAGCTGACGAGCTCCTGAAGGCCGAGAAAGTACCAGGGCGCCTTGGCCGGATTGGGCGGATGAACCGGGTTGGCCACCTGTTCCAGCGGCGCATTCCAGAACACCGCCAAAAACATCACCACGGCGACCACGGCCAGGAACAACAGGACTTCGCGAAACACGAGATGAGGCCAGGAGAAGACATCGTCCTCCGGATTCCGTCCGACCAGCGGCGTCGTGCCGCGCGCCAGCTCCATGAGCCCGTAGGTCTTGTTCGTCGGCAGCCGGCTCTGTTCGACCTGCTCGACCAGGTCGGCCGGCTCGTCGGGGCGCGAGAGGCCGCCGTCCTTGCGCACCCGCCAGAGGTGGATGGCGACGAGCAGGCCGGCGACGGCCGGCAGCACGATGACATGCAGCGCGTAGAAACGGATCAGCGCCTCCTGCCCCACCACATTGCCGCCGAGCAGCAGGAACTTGAGCCGGGGGCCCACCACCGGGGCATAGCCGGCGATGTTGGTGCCCACGGTGATGGCCCAGAACGCCAGCTGGTCCCAGGGCAGCAGATAACCTGTGAAGCTCAGCCCCAGCGTCAGCAGAAACAGGGCGGTGCCGATCAGCCAGTTGAACTCGCGCGGCCGCTTGTAGGCGCCGGTGAAGAAGACCCGGCACAGATGCAGCAGCACGAACAGCACCATCAGGTGGGCGGCCCACCGGTGCATGTTGCGCACGACCAGGCCGGCGGAGACGACGAACTGCAGGTCCTTCATCGCATCGTACGCCCGGTCCGTGCTCGGAACGTAATAGAACATGAGCAGCAGGCCGGTGCCGATCAGGATCAGAAACAGGTAGAGCGAAATCAGGCCCAGCCCGAGCGTGGTGCCCGCCTTGAGCGCGTGGCGGCTCACCTTTGCCGGCTGCAGGTGCAGCAGGAAACTGGAGACCATGGCCTGCGACCGCTCAAGGTTGCTCTCCGGCAGTCCGACGCGGAACACCGAGCGCCCGACGCGCGAGCGGACGAACCACTGCCAGAGCCGTTTGGGGAGGGGCGCGTTCACAGGACCAGGTACTTGTCGGCCGCCACCCGCTCGGTCTTGTCGACCAGCAGGCGGTTGTCCTTGCTGAGCGTCACCAGGAACCACTCGAGGGCGCGCGGGGCCGGCCCGCCCTCCACCTGGCCCTGGGCGTTGAACACGCTGCCGTGGCACGGGCAGTGGTAGCCCGCGCCGGCGCGGTTCACGGTGCAGCCGAGGTGGGTGCAGATGGCCGACAGGCAGCGGTAGGTGTTGCCCTGGCGCACGATGAACACGCGCTCGTCCTCGAGAAAGGTCACCGAACCGTCGGCGTAATCCCCGGGCCGGCCGGCCTTGAACCGCAGGCTCGGCTCGTAGAGCACGTTCGGCGTGAGGAATTTCACCGCGGCCACCGAGGAGGCGACCACCGCGAAGGTCGCGGCCAGCCAGCCGAACGTGAGTTCGAAAAACGCGCGCCGCGATGGCGGCTGCTCGGAAGCAGGCGGGCTCATGTCAGGCGGGCACCCATTCGACGCGCTCCATCGTGATCGCCCCGGTCGGGCAGCGCACGGCGCAGAGCCCGCAGCGGATGCAGCGGGTCTCGTCCTTGATGATCGCGCCCTCTTCGCCCGGGGCCGGAATGCGCCCGTACCGAGCCAGGAAGGCATCCGACAGCTTCGCGTCGCCGCGCAGGCTCGCGACGTCCACCAGGCGCAGGCAGTACTCCGGGCAGACGTCGGCGCAGGCGCCGCAGAGGATGCACTGGTCGCCGTCGAAGACCGGGCCCACGTGGCATTTCAGGCAGCGATCGGCCTGCAGCCGGGCCGCCGGTTCCGGGTAGATCTTCTCGACCTCGGCGATGCCGATGCGCCGGTCGAGGGGCAGCGTCGGCGGCGCGCGGCGGACGAGCTTTTCGTAGTCCGGTTTCATCCGGTAGCGCTCGGTGTTGAAGATCGTCACCCGCGCCTGGCGGGGCTCCGGCGGCACCCGGCCGGTGAGGTGTTTCGCGATGGAATTCGCCGCCTTTTTGCCCTCGGCGATCGCGGTGATGATGATGCGCGGTCCGAACGCGACGTCCCCGCCCGCGAAGACGTCGGGGCGCGACGTCGCCATGGTCTGCGGATCGGTCTGGAGCGCGCCGCGGGGGGTGACCTTCAGCTCGTCCTCCGGCCGGATCCACGCCAGGTCCGCCGCCTGCCCGATCGCGAGCACGACGGTGTCGCAGGCCACGCTCTCCTCGCTCCCCTCGATGAACTGCGGGTTGAACCGGCGGTTGTCGTCGAACACCCGGCGGCACTTGATCAGCTCGATCCCGGTGACGCGGCCGTCGGCGCCCAGCACGCGCTTCGGACCGTAGCGGGTGTGGAGGCGGATCCCCTCCTGCTCGGCTTCCTCGATCTCCTCGCGCGCCGCGGGGATTTCTTCGAGGCTTTCCAGGCAGTACATGTGCACCTCCGGCACGCCCTTGCGGATGGCCTCGCGGGCCACGTCAAGGGCGAGCCGCACCTCGTCCGGCGCCTCCGGCTCGCGCGCCGTCAGCTGCTCGAGCGCCGCGGCCGCCTGGTGCAGGGCGCCGCGCAGCTCGGTCTCGCTCATGCCGGACAGCTTCTCCGCCTGGCGGACGACCGAGCGCGCGACGTCGAACGCCACGTTGCCGCCGCCGATCACCACCACTTTCCGGCCGAGCGTGACCCGGTACCCCAGGTTCACATTCAGCAGAAACTCAATCGCCCGCAGCACGCCGTCGAGCTGCGTGCCCTCGATCGCGAGCTCGCGGCTCCGGTGCGCGCCGATCCCGAGAAAAACCGCCTCGAAGCCCTGCCGCTTCAGGTCGGCGAGCAAAAAGTCGCGGCCCAGCTGCTGGTTCAGGCGAATCTCCACCCCGAGCGACTCGATCGCCTCGATTTCCGCCCGGACGATTTCGCGGGGCAGCCGGTATTCCGGGACCCCCAGCACGAGCATGCCGCCGGCCACGTTCTGCGCCTCGAAAACCGTCGGCGCGAATCCCATCAGCGCGAGTTCGTGGGCGCAGGACAGGCCCGCCGGACCGCCCCCGACCACCGCCACCCTCCGGCCCCGCCCCACCAGCTCGCGATCCGGCCGTCGCAGCTCCGGATAGACGCGGGCGAGGTCAAAACCGTCCGACTCCACTCCGAATTTCTCGCAGACGAACCGCTTCAGCGCCCGGATCGAGACGGCGGCGTCGAGCGCCCCGCGCCGGCACTTCGCCTCGCAGGGCGCGGCGCAAACCCGGCCGCAGATCGAGGCGAACGGATTGGGCGTGCGGGCGATGACGTAGGCGTCCTCGTAGCGGCCCTCGGCGATCGCCTGGACGTAGCCCCCGGAATCCGTCCGCACCGGGCAGCCCTCCCGGCACAGCACCTGCCGGGCGAAGTAGTTCACGTCCGGCAGCTCGACGGGAAAGGTCGGGGGCATCGCGGGAGGCCTCGGGTGGGTCCGCCGGATCACTTCCCGTCGTACTCGTCGTGGACTTCCTTCAGCTTGGCGTCCGCCGCCGCCTTGTCCGTCGCATTGAGCTGACCGAGCTTGGCGTCCAGCTGCTGTTTCTTGCGTACGCTGGCGTCGTAAACCAGAAACGCGTAGATCTTCTTGGCGTCGTTCGGGCTGATCATCGAGCCGGGCTTGTGCATCATGCGCTTGACGTAGCGGGACCATTCGTCCGGCAGCGCGAAATCCGAATTGATGGGCCGGGCCAGCGTGTGGCACACCGAGCATTTCTGGCGGAAGACCTTGTAGTTCTCCTGGATCCCCTTGGGGTAGGCCGCGACATCGACCGTGGCCGGCCCCTTGTCGAACTCGGCGATGCGCGCCTTGGTGGCGGCATCGATCTCGTCGTCGGCTCCGAGGCTCAGTCCCGCGCCGATGAGCACCAGCGCCGAGGCAAGAAGGGCGATGATCTTGGGATTCATGGATGACCTTTCGTGGGCCTGGCGCCCCGGTCCCGGCGCTGGCGTTGAAGGTTGCGCCGTTGGCCGGCCGCCGGCCCATCCTCCATATCATAGCCGGACCGGACAGCGCCCGCTACTTGCCGATTGTCGTTCTTTTCTCGCGGATTGTCACGTTTTCACAGCCGGTCACCGTCGATTTCGGCTCTGCCGCCACCCGCCGATCAACCCCCGGATGGGGACGACCGAAGCGTCTGCCGGTATTCGCGGGGCGCCATGCCCACCTGGCGTTTGAACGTGCTGTTGAAATTGGGAATGGACCCGAAGCCCGACGCGTACACCACCTCGGAGATGCGCAGGGACGGATCCACCAGCAGGGTCTTGGCCTTCTCCACGCGGACGCGTCCCACATACTCTGTGAAGGTCATGCCGGTGACCCGCTTAAACAGCTTGCAGAAATAGAAGCGGCTCACGCCAACATGCCGGACCACGTCGTCCAGGCTGATGGACTCGCCCACGTGGCTGTGGACGAAGCGCTTGGCATTGGCCACCGCCGGCGGATCGCCCGCCGCACCCGCGATCGCATGCCGGCTCGCGTAGTCCCCGAGGAATTGGGCGAACATGCCCAGCAGGTGGATGATGGCCTCAAATCGGTCGGCGGTGACCACCGGCGTGGCAAAATACGCCTCTCGCGCCTTTTTCTCCCAATCCCGGGATGCTCCGCC
>JBAIXJ010000628.1:0-2122 GCA_037916645.1 Opitutales bacterium
ACCGCAGGGGCAGGGGCCCGGTCCGATCTACAGTCGGAGTCTTAAGCTCTCTGGCAGCCCGTCGGTTTACCGGGCCTCTGTCCCATTGGGAACGCACCCCCTCAGACCGCAAATCAAGCTACAAGGCCGCCCGCTTCAGCCTTCGCCAAGGCTTCGGCTGACAGGTGCGGGCGCCCATTGGGTTTTGGCGCCAGCCAGCTGGCGGCCTACAATTGTGGAGCTGAACCCCGAAGCCGGTGGGGCGGACGGCGCGGTCCCGGCCCGGCGTTGACTGCCGGGGCGGACGGGGTATCAAAGCCGGCATGACGACGTTCTCGTGGGTCCGGCTGGCGGCGGCGCTATCGTTCGGCGTGGTGCTGTTGGGATCCCTGGGCCCGGCGGCGGTCGGAGCCGAGCCCGCCCCCGTGCCGATGGGCGACAACACCTACAGCCTCACGCGCAAGGCCGGGTTCGCCTTTCTCCGCAACACCGGGAAGCTCGAGAAGCTGGCGCGGATGGACGCGATGGAATTCTGCGCCGGCATGGGCCGGAGGATGCAGGAGGTGTCGATGACTTCGAAGAAGGCGTCACCGATCACCGGCGGCATCTCCGAGGCGACGCTCATTTTCAAGGCCCTCAATCCTTCCGATCCGGAGTTTGCCAGCCTGCCGGCGTCCATCGCAGGCCCGGCGCCGGCCCCGGTCGCGACGGCCCGGCCCGAGCGGATGGCGGGTCCTCCGCCCGGCGCGCCCGAGCCGGAGCTGAGGGGGCCCGAGGCCGCGCGGCGGCAGACGGAGGGGATCAGCGACGCCGACCTGCTCGTCGAACTCCACCGGCGCGGCGTGCTTTCGGACGCCGAATTCGAGGCGGCGCGGCAGCGGCTGCAGGAACGCGCGCCATAGCGGACAAGCCGACCCGGAGGGCGCGACGTCCTCCGGGCTCCGAGGGTCCGGCGCGGGTGGTTCGTCGCGCCGATTCTCCGCGCGGCGCGGGCCAGGTGTCGTTCGGGTTCCGCTGGCGCAACGATTCGGTGAAAGGTCCGCCGGGCGGTTGCCCGGGGCGGGGGTTCTGGTGTCCGTGTGCCGTGCGGGTGCGCCGCGCGTTTCGCGCCGGCGCCGGCCGCAACTCAACCCAACCGGAAAACAACCACGACCATCGTCTCCATGAATGCTCGCGCAGTCCTCAAGTTCCTGCTCGCCGGCGCCGCCGCCGGCCTTGGCCTCGCTTCCCTCGCTTCCGCCGCCTCGCTCGAGCGGATCGGCACCGTGTTCTACATCATGCTGGAGAACCACAATTGGATTCAGCCCAACGGCAACGTGGACAATTCGCCCGCCAGCGGGATCGAACAGATCAAGGGCAACCCCGCGGCGCCGTTCATCAACCGCCTGATCGACCCCCACAGCCTGTGGTCGGCCGACGTGGCCTACACCAACAACTGCTTCAATCCCCTGGCCACGCCCTCCGGCAACAACCCGAGCATCCACCCCTCGGAGCCCAACTATATCTGGCAGGAGGGCGGGAGCAATTTCGGGGTGACGAGTGACGCCGATCCTTACCAGGACACCACGGATGCCGGCGGCAACGTCTTCGATCGGCCGAACATCAGCGGCCTGCTCCAGGGCGTGGGCATTTCCTGGAAGGCCTACGTCGAGGACATCGATCTTGTGCCCGCCGCCGGCACGGTGAATCACCCGGCCGCGAACAGCCTCACCGGAACGGTCGCCCCGCGCGACCAGTGGACGGTGCCGCTGTCGGGCTTCAGCGGCACGGCGGCGGCCTACGTCAACCCGTACAATGGCAGCAACCAGTACAACTACGCCCCGAAGCACGTGGGGCAGCTCTTCTTCACCGCCACGAACGGAGGCACCGTGACCGCCGGCGACTACAGCGCGGCCAACCCCGAGGTCCGCTACTACGCGCCGCTGCAGGCGCTGGCCGATGATTTGAAAAACAACACGATCGCCAAGTTCAACGTCATCACGCCCGACCAGTTCAATGACATGCACACCGGGCTGACGGGCGGCTTCACCTACAACGGCGTGCACTACACCGGCGACGCGGCGAAGATCGCGCAGGGCGACAACTTCGTGCGCACGGTCGTGCCGCTGATCATGGCGTCCGAGGCGTACCGGAACAACGGCGT
>JBAIXJ010000629.1:0-5756 GCA_037916645.1 Opitutales bacterium
CTCTCGAGGTATGCGATGCGCTGTTCGCGCTGGCGGATGATCTCCTTCAATCCAATGAGCTTTTCGCGCGCCTCGGTCATCTTCCTTTCCGCCGTCGCCAGCGCGTCGTCGATCGACTTCAGCCAGCGGATGTCCGCCGCCCGATCTTCGTCCTGCGATGCCGCCGGCGCCTCGGGCTCGGCCGCCACCGCCGGGGCCGGCGGCGGCTCGACGGCGGGGAGCGCCACCGCCGAGGCCACTTCCTCGTGGGGGAGTCCCTTACGCCAGAGACGGCCGGCCCGCTCCCTGCCATTCGGGGTGGTCACAAACACGTCGTATTCACGCCGTCGCGGATCCGTCGGAATCGCCTCCCACGTTCCCTTGATCTCGAGCCCCCCGGGCGCAAAGCCGGGGGAAAGCAGCGTGTCCGCACGCTCATCGGTGCCGGTCAGGGAGCCGCGCCCCGCGTACGTTCCGGAGAGCCGCCCGTCATCCGCCAGTTTTCCGTCGTTGGCCTTGAAATCATAGAGCGCCTGAAACCAGCGCGACCCCGCCGTCCCCTGGGTGCCGAACTCCACGTTGCGGTCAAGCCGGCCGCCCCATCCGTTGGGCGACACCCGTTTCCCGCGGAAAACGAACATCTCAATGGCCATGGGCTCGCCCCGCCGGAAAGGCATGGCTTCCCACCGGGTGACTTCCTTCGTGACCGGCTGCCGGGCGCGGGCGGCGGCGGCCGCGCGCGTGGCTTCCTCCAGCGCCAGCAGATCGTCGACGAACCTGGTGAACCCCGGCTCCATCGTCCCTTCATATGCCATGCGGTCCTGCGGCGGACTGGCGTACCACACGGTCACCCAATACCGGCCGTCCGTTCCGACGGCGCAGCCGACCCCCAGAGTCTTGAGATTCACGTCGCGCAGCCGGCGGTAGCACTCCGGCTGTTGGTCGGTCGGCAGCGAGGCGATCTTCTCGCGGGTTCCGCCTCGAATCGCCGTCATGACCGATTCCACCACCGCTCGCTCCGGGCCCGGCGGCGCCACGGTGACGACCTCGAACAGCGACACGGTTTCGGGTCCACCTGTCGGCTCCGGCACGGTGCCCAGGGCCCATTCGTAGCGGTCCCGGGGCGTGGCGTGTCCGGGGATGTCGGAATCGTGGGTCAACAGCTCCCGATTCATCATTTCGACGCTGTGTTCCCGGGCCGCCTGACACATCAGCGGCTCGAGCTTCTGCGCGCTCTCGCCTATCAGCAGGATGCTGGCGCTCTCCTCGTTGATCGCCTGCACGAGCAGTCTCTCGAGCCGCTCCGCCGTGGGCGGGCCGGCCTCGGCGGCGCCCGCCGGTCTCGCGGCCGCGGACGCCGGTGCGCCCGGCGCCGTCCGTCCGGCCGGCCGGGCGAACATCGCGGTGATCCAGATCCGCCCATCCGCGCCCTCGAAACAGCCCAGCCCGACCATGCTCACCTCCCGGTCGAGCAGGTTGCGCCTCGCGTCCGCCCCCCCGTTCAGGGCCCGGTGGGCGTTCGCCGCCACCGTGTCCTCGGCCGGCCCCGGCTCCACTACCGCCAAGTTCTCGGTCAATTTCGCCGCGGCCGTGCCGAACGCCCACTGGTAGCGATCCTCCGGGGTCCGGTGGTCCGGCAGAAATGAATCATGCGTCGCGACACCCCGCCGCGCCATGTCGACGCTGTGTTCGCGCGCCGCCTGGCTGAGCGTCGGGTCCAGCGGCATCACCGGCGCGCCGCTGCGGCGGCGCTCCAGATTGATTGAATCCAGCAGGCGCTTTTCCAGCCCGGCCATGCGCGCCGAGGGATCCGCGGCCGGGGCGGCGCCGGAGCCCCCAAGAAGAATCACCCCCAGGAACCACGCCACCCGCGCCCCGCTGCCGATCGGATTTCTCATGCGCCTTGTCCTCCGTTGAATTTCGCGTTCCCGTGGAAAGGCCTTTGCCTTGGCGGCGCCGTTCTCCGGATTTCTTTGCGGTCTAGGGCGGGAAGCCGCCTGGATTCGCCTCGCGGACGAACCGCACGCCGGGGGCGAAGTTCACGACGTCCATGATCATCGTGTCGCCCTGGACTTGGAACCCCGGGGCGAACGGCTGCGCGCCTTCCGGCTGCAGGATCAACCGCCCGTTTTCCATCCAGTAGCGGCCGCTCATCCGTCCCAGCGACTGGAGCCCGACCCAGGTGTCGCTCGTGAACACGCCCAGATCCCCGAAGATGATGACGCTGCGGAAGGGCATCTGCTGAGCGGTCATGCCCGTCGCCACCCACGTCCCCACCAGCCCGGGCGCCGCGGCCGCCGGCGGCGGCGCCTCCGTCGGAAACAGCGGACTCGCCGGGGCCGGCGGCATTGCGCCCGGCACCGCCATCTCCGGGGGCATCGCGCCCGCGCCCGGCCCCGGGGCCGATGCCATCGGCGGATGCTGGCTCAACGACTGCAGGATCGCCTTGAGGATCGGCTCGGGCAGCCCCTGCTGCTGCAACTGCACCATCTGCTGTTCATCGACCGTGAACCCCAGGGGCGAGGCGGCGACGATCTCCGCGGCGAGCGCGAGCGGATATTGCAGCACGCCGGCAAGGGCTTGGATTTCCGAAAGCGACAGCGGAGCTTCGGGGTACTGCGCGGCCGCCTGCGCGACGTCGGGGGCGTTGCGCAGCTGAATCGCCAAGCGTGCGTGGGCTCTGGCCAATCCGGCTGCCTGGTGCTGCGCATGGATTCCGGCCAGCTTGAGGCTAGCCAGCGCCGCCCACTGGCCCTGGCGATGGTGATACAGGTAGAGGGCGAACACCGGCGCGGCCTCGGCGCTGTCCGGCCGCTGCATCAGCAGATCGCCCAGAAACATCAACACGGACTCGTCCGGCGCCTGGCCCGCGGCGCGGCAGCGCCGGACCGACTGGGCCAGATAGTCCGCGGCCTCCGCCGTCTTGCCGGCACCGTTCAGGCAGAGCCCGATGCGCCCGAGCACCTCGCCGTTCTCGGGGAAGTCGGTCAGCACCCGCCTGTACTCCGCCACCGCGGCGTCCGGCTGCTTCACCTGCTCGAAGTAGGCGGCAACTCCCAGGCGGGCGGGCAGGTAGACGGGGCTGATGCGCGCGGCCTCCGCCCACTCCTTGCGCGCGTTCTCATAATCCTTTTTCGCCGTGCGGATCAGGGCGGCGGTGACGTGCGGATTGACGATCAACCCGCCCACGACGGCCTTGGCCTTTTCCACGTAGCGCAGGGCCTCATCGAAACGCTCTTGGCGCAGATTGATGTCGGCCAGCAGCAGGTTGCCCTCCCACCCCTCGGGATCCGCGGCCGCGGCGCGCGCCGCCAGGTCCGCCGCCTCCGTCAAACGGTTCTGCTGCAATTCGAGCCGGGCGAACGCCGCGAGGGCCGTGGCCTGCCGGGGATCGCGCGCCAGGGCCTCGCCGTAAGCCTTTCGCGCCGCCTCCACCAGCGCCTGCGCCTTGGCGCGATCGCCCTCGCGCTCCTGCTCCTGGGCGGCCTCGAACCGGCACTCGCCCACGCGCATCCGGGCGAGGGCCTGCTGCGGCTCGACACTCACCGCGCGCAGGGCCAGCTGCTCCGCCGCGTTGAACGACCCGACCGACAGAAAGTATTTCGACAGCTCCAGGCAGTCGAAGAAGTCGTAGCCACTCGCCTGGGGGTTCATGCCCGGCAGGCAGACGAGCGGAAATTCGCGGATGGCGGCGTCGATCGGCACGACGCCGTAGTATTTGATGAGGTCGTTCAGCCGGGCGTAGCGCGCGTCGAGCTGCACATCGACCCCGAACGAGTTGAGCCCGATGACGCCGCCGGTGACCAGGCTGACGCACGGTCCGCCGCTGGAACCGTGCGTGATGGCGGCGTCGATGAGCGCCGACACGATGTCGCCGTCCGGGCCGCGGTTGAACCGGGTCACCACGCCGGTCGTCACGGTCAGCGACACGCCCTCGAGCATGCCGCGGCTCGGATACCCGAGCGTGACCACGCCGTCCCCCGCCTCGACCTCGGCGAGCGGCGACAGGGGCAGCGGATCATAGTCGCCGGGGGCGATCTTGAGGAGGGCCACGTCGATCCCGTGCTGGAGCTGGAACGGGCTCATCCGGAATTTCCCGCCGACGAGCTGGGCCGGGACCTTCGGGCGCCGGAGCGATTCATCCCACTCGACGGTGAACGTCTTCATCGGCTGGCCCGTCCGGGTGTCGAAGGCGACATGGTAGTTGGTCAGCACGTAGCCGTCGCGGCTGATGATGAAGCCGCTGCCGGTGCCGGCGCCCGCGTCGCCGGCGGCGTAGATCGAGACAACCGACGTCTTGTAGCGCTGGACGATCTTGCGCGCCTCGAGCGATTCGTCCCGCCGGGCCGGCCCGCTCCGCCCGAAGCTCGAGTCCGCCGCGATCTTGAGGAACGCCGGGCGAAACGCCGCGTAGTCCCCGGCCGGCGCGAAGCCGAGCAGCTGAAAGGCCACGCCCTCTTTCTCCGCCACCAGGAACTCCCGGCGCCATTCGCCGGGCAGATCCTTGAGCTTTCCCTCGAGCACGCAGGTCGCCGCCTCGAGATTGCCGAGCCGGGCCTTGGTCACGCCGCCGGCCAGCCTCATGCCCGGCTCATCGCGGAGCATGCCGGGCAGGAAATGCTTCAGGATGGCCTCCGCCGTCAGCTGCTGCCGCCGGAACACGTCGCTCATCGCCACGGCGTTGACCTTGATCCCGGTGCGCAGCTGCTTGGGCGGAACCCGCCCGACCTCCGCGGAAAAGGTGTACGCGACGTAACCGCCGCTCGCACTTCGCATCAACCGCCACGGGCCCGGGAAGCGCAGCACAAACAGCCCGGCGGGGTGACGGTAGACGCCCGACTCGGGCGGATCGCTCACGGCGTAGAGCATGTCGCCGTCCTTCGCCAGGCGCCCTGGCAGCGGCGGATGGAACGCGGCCGGCGCGGACGCAGATGCGCCGCCCACGTTCGGCGCAAAATCGTCGCGCCCGATCGGAGTGCCGTCGCTGCTGTTCGCCGGCTGGGCATTCAGGAGGCCAACGCCAAACACCCCGCACAGGAGCAGGCATGCGATATGAAGCTGGCCGGGGTATCTCAGCATGGAGCCCATTCGCGGGGACGCGACCCGGGCTGAGAACCAACGCGTCACCGCGTGGCGTCACGCAAACCATTTCCCCCGGCCGAAGTCAAGGCGCGCCACCCGCCGTCATTCCACTTGCCGGCGGCGGCGGCCCGCGCATAACCCTACCCCTCGCGATGAACATCCTGCCGACCAGGGAAGGCTTTCTGCGCCAGTGCGCGCACGGCGACGTCGTCCCCGTCTACGCCGACCTCATGGCCGACTTCGAGACGCCCGTCTCCGCGTACGCCAAACTCAAGGCCTCGGGCCCGGCCTACCTCCTGGAATCCGTCGAAGGCGGCGAGAACGTCTCGCGGTACAGCTTCATCGGCTGCCGGCCCCGCAAGGTGCTCGCGTGCTATCCGGATGTGACCGAGATCCGCACGCCCGGCCAGCCGCCCGAGCGGCTGCCCACGCCGCGCGACCCGCTCCAGCTTCTGGAGGCGGAGATCACCGGCTGCCGGCCGGTGCACGTGCCTGGGATGCCGCGGTTCATGGGCGGCGCGGTCGGCTACCTCGGCTACGAATACGTCCATCGCGTCGAACCCACCGTGCCGGCCGCGGCCCGGGACGAACTCGGCCTGCCCCTCGTCTATTTCATGCTGTCGGACACGCTGCTGATGTTCGACCGGGCGAAGCAGACCCTGCGGCTGTGCGTGAACGCGCATGTGCCCTCCGGG
>JBAIXJ010000630.1:0-1669 GCA_037916645.1 Opitutales bacterium
TGGCAGCCGGCAATCCCAAACCGCGGGACCCCCGGGAACCGGAGCCCGGGCTCAGCCATCCGGGCTGGCGCGGCGTCCGGCTCACCGCGGCGGACGCGGTCGCCGGCTGGCGGCTCTCAACCGAGGCGGGCTGGAATCAGACCGCGGCCGACTGGCGGTTCCTGCTGACGACCGGGAGCGGCTTCGGGTTCGAAAATGGCGACGGAATGCTGGTGGCCAGCGCGGTGGTGCTGCCGCTTGGCCAACGAATCGCATGGGTCGGGATGGTGGTGGTCACCGCGTCCGCGCGCCGGCAGGGCCTGGCGACCCGGCTGCTGGAGCACGCCATGCGGCTGGGGCGGGCGCAGAGGTTGCCGCTCCTGCTGGACGCGACGGCCGCCGGGCGTGCGGTATACTCGTCGCTGGGCTTTCGGGATATCGACCACCTGACCCGCTGGCGGGCGGAGACTCCCGCGGCCACGGCCGAGCCAAGGCATTCTGTCGAGCTGATCGCAACCGCCGCGGATCTCGACCGATGGGCGGAATGGGACGCGGAGCGCTTCGGAGCGGACCGACGCGGGTTGCTTCAGGCGCTGAGCGCCTCGCGTCCCGACCTGGCGCTGCAGATCCTGGGTAACGCCGGGGAACGGCACGGCTTTTGCCTCGGGCGCGCGGGGCGAACGGCGACGCAGATCGGCCCGCTGGTGGCCGGGACAGAAGCGGCGGCGCTTACCTTGCTGGGCGCAGCGTTGGAGCACACGCGCGGGCCGGTGCTGGTCGATGTCATGGAAGGGCACGCCGGTTTCCAGCGCGAGTTGGCGGCGCGTGGATTTCGGCCGGAGCGAAGCTTTGTGCGCATGGCGCTGGATCTGCCCGGCGCCCTCGGCCGCCGGGAATGCGTGTATGCGGCCGCAGGTCCGGAATTCGGGTGAGATTTCATTCTCGGCACTGATGGGCCGGCCGCTGTGGCGGCATCGGTGAGGATCCGTGCAATTTGTGGTGGGAGGGAACGCCGACGTCGGACGTTCTCCTTATCCACTAATCCACCAGCCGTCGCTCTTCGAGCTATGGCTGGCAGGCACTAATCTTCACTAATCTCTCTAGGAGAAGACACCGTGCCGCATTCGTGATGATTCGCGTCATTGGCGGGAAGAAAGAGCTCCGAAGTCGAAGCTTTTATACCACTGATCTACGCTGATCTTCACTGACATCACCAAGATCTCTATGCGCGGATGCGATGGCATTGTCCTCTTTCTTGAACCGACATCGGGTGGCGGAATCCGCGTGATCAGCGCTGAAAAGGAACGCCGGACTTCTTTCCGCCCGCGAATCACGCCACTCACTCCAATGGATGTAAGGCCTTCCTTTAGTGGAGTCGTTTCCAGGCGAGATTCGCGTCATTCGCAGGGGGGAAGAACTCCGAGGCTGGAGTCTCTTCCTCCACTGATTCTTCCCGGCCTGATCAGTGCCGATCAGCGAAGATCAGTGGTGAAAAAGAGACCTGCGACCTCGTAGCCGCGGACGTGAGGACGCGGATCCGCCAGCCTCGTCACCTTGGCTGCTACGACGGCATCCGTGAAGATCCGTGGAATTCGTGGTGAGCAAGAAGAATACGATTTCGGACCTCTTTTCTCCCGCGAATGACGCGAATCGACGCGAGTCCGGCCAGGGCAACCTCGGCGGGAACCTC
>JBAIXJ010000631.1:0-5976 GCA_037916645.1 Opitutales bacterium
CGCCGAAGGGATGGACGTTTTCGGGCGAGAGCGACGGACAGGTGACGAGCCAATGGTGGGTCGGATCCTCCACCAGCGTTGCGAGGAAGAACTGGGCCGCGCCTTTCATCGCCGGATAGGCCCGGGCGAGGAAGTCCCGGTCGCCGCCGTACACGTAGTGGTCCCAGAGGTGGAGGCAGAGCCAGGCGCCGCCGGTCGGCCACATGCCCCACGCCGGGCCGTCGATCGGCGCGGTGGCGCGCCACAGGTCGGTGTTGTGGTGCGCCACCCAGCCGGGCGCGCCGTACATCTCCCGCGCCGTGCGGGCGCCGGTCTGGGCCAGGTCCTGCACCATCGCCACCAAGGGGTCCACGCATTCGGCGAGATTGGTGGCCTCGGCGGGCCAGTAGTTCATTTCGGTGTTGATGTTGATCGTGTATTTGCTTTCCCACGGCGGCGTCATGCTTTCGTTCCAAAGCCCCTGCAGGTTCGCAGGCTGCCCGCCGGGACGGGAACTGGAGATGAGCAGGTAGCGGCCGAACTGAAAGTAGAGCTCCGCCAGCTGCGGATCGCCGCCGGCGGCAAAATCGCGGATGCGCTCGTCCGTCGGCCGCTGCGCCGCCCGGCTCGAGCCGAGGTCGAGCTGCACCCGGCGGAACAGCCGCTGGTGTTCAGCGACATGGTCCGCGCGGAGTTCGTCGAAGGATTTCCGCGCCGCCGCGATCAGCCACAGCTTCGTGAGCGCCTCGGGGTCGCCGCTGACATCGCTGAAGCTCCGGTAGCTCGTGGCCATGGCGAGGAGCAGGACGGCGGAGTCCGCCCCGGTGACCGTCACCGTTTCGCCCTCCGCCTTGGTCCGGCCTCCCTCGGCCCGCACCCGCATCCGCGCCTCGAACGTGAGTGCGCCCGGAATCCCTTCGGCGGATCCGTTGACGCCGTGGAGCACCAGCGTGTCCTCGCCCTCGGTCCGGACCCGGGCGTCTTGCGGCGTCGTCAGGCCGGCGCTGAATGTGATCCGGCCGGGACGATCCGCCGACAGGCGCACGACCACGACCTGATCCACCGGGCTGGCGAAAACCTCGCGCGTGAACCGCACGCCGCCCGCGGTGTAGCCGACGCTGGCCATCGCCGTGTCGAGGTTCAGCTCGCGCCGGTAGTCCTCGACCTCCGCCGCCCGCGGGAACGTCAGGACCAGGTCGCCGACGGGCTCATAGGGCATCTGCCGGAGCGGCTTGGCCATGAGCTTCGCGCCGATCAGTTCATGGGCTTCGCGGTATTTCCCCGCCAAAATCAGCCGCCGCGCCCCGGGCAGGGCATCGCGCGCATCGGGATTGACCGGATCATACGGGCCGCCGGCCCAGAGCGTGTCCTCATTGAGCTGCAGCCGCTCGCGGGTGACGCCGCCGAACACCATCGCGCCCAGCCGCCCGTTGCCCACCGGCAACGCCTGCACCCATTCGGTCGCCGGACGCCGGTACCAGAGGCTCAGCGGCTCGGCCGGAGGCGCAACCTCGCCGGCAAACCGGACGCCGGCATCGGGATCCGGTGCCGGAGCCGGGGCTTCGGCGCCACGGACCGCGGCCATCCCCGGCGCCAATACCGAGGCGATGATTGTCAGCAGGAGGCAACGTTTCACGGATCTGGTGTAGCCCTCCGGCGCACCAACGCGAGGCCGGTGTTTCATCGGCCGCGAAGAACGGGGCGTCATGGCGCCAAAAAAACGGACCGGTCGTCGGACCGGTCCGGGAAAATCTGCCCGTGGCGCCGGGCCTCAGTCGTTGCGGCGGCCGCCCGAGGCGAGCAGCAGCAGCTGGAGCAGCTGGCCCGCCGAGGCGACAAACGCGGCCACGTAGGTCAGCGCCGCGGCATCCAGGGTCTCGCGCACCCCGGGCATCTCATCGGCGTCGAGAATGCCCAGCTTGACGAGCTGCACCTTGGCGCGGCGGCTGGCGTCGAACTCGACGGGCAATGTGACGAGCTGGAACACCGTCATGACCAGAAGGGCGGCGATCCCCAGCTTGAGCATGAGGCCGCCGAACGCGGACCCGATCAGATAGATGCCGAAGCCGCAAACGACGTACGCGACGGGGGCGGCGAACTGCATGGCGGGAATCAGCGCCTGCCGCACGCTCATCATCGCGTAGCCCACCTTGTGCTGGATGGCATGGCCCGCCTCGTGCGCGGAAACGCCCAAGGCCGCCAGGCTCGTGCCGCGGTAGTTGTCGGACGACAGCGCGAGGCGCTTGTGGACCGGATCGTAGTGATCCGCCAGATGGCCCTCAACCTCCACGATGTCGACGTCGTGGATGCCGGCCTCGTTCATGACCGCTTCGGCCGCCTCCCGACCGGTGATACGGCCGCGCGAGGGGATCTGGACGTTTTTGTTGTACGCACTGGAAACGCGCATCTGCGCGTAGAAGCCCAAAAGCAACGGGACGATGATCAAGAGGATCCAGATGAGCATGGTGGGAATTATTGTCTTGTGACTAGCAATCCGCCCGCCAGTTGCGAGGGACAACGAAATATCAGCCGCGTCTGCACAAACTATCCGTCTGCCGCCATTTGCGAGTGGAAAACGTGCGCCTGGAAACATCGTCCGCCGTTGTAATCGTGCCGGGATGTCACGCGTCCGCCTGCGCCTGTGCAAGAATTACTCCAGCGGCGGGACGTCGACCCAGCGACGCTCGGCCCACGACTGGAGGCCCAACTCAGCCAGTTGCACGCCCTTGGCGCCCTCCAGCAACGTCCACGGAAACGGCTCGCCCGCCACCACGTGACGCAGGAAGAGCTCCCATTGCACCTTGAACGCATTGTCGTACGAGGCGGCCCGGGGCGCCGGCGACCAGCCGTCAAAATAGCTGATCGGGCGTTCCAGATCGGGATTCCAAACGCAGCGAGGCGTCCCGGAATGCCGCTGGATCACGCAGTCGCGGAGGCCGGCGACGGCCGAACCCTCCGTCCCGTCCACCTGCAGCGTCAGCAGGTCGTCGCGGCGGACCCGGACACACCAGGACGAGTTGAAATGGCAGATCACGCCATTCCCCAGCTCGAACGTCGCGTAGGCTGCATCGTCCGCGGTCGCCGCGTAGGGCCGGTGCTGTTCATCCCACCGCCGCGGGATGTGCGTGGCGCCGAGGCAGGACACGGCTTTCACCGGCCCGAACAGGCCGTCGATGACATAGCGCCAGTGGCAGAACATGTCGACGATGATGCCCCCGCCGTCCTCCTTGCGGTAGTTCCATGACGGACGCTGCAACGGCTCGGTCTCCCCGGTGAAGACCCAATAGCCGAATTCGCCGCGCACCGAGAGGATGCGCCCAAAGAATCCGTCCGAGATCAACTGCTTCAACTGCAGCAGGCCGGGGAGCCAGAGTTTGTCCTGCACGACGCCGTTCTTGACGCCGGCCGCCGTCGCCTCGTGGTACAAAGCCAGGGCCTCGGCGGTCGTCGCCGCGGTCGGTTTTTCGCAATACAGGTGTTTGTGCGCCGCGATCGCCTTCCGCAGGCCGGCCGGCCGCTGGCTGGTCACGGTGGCATCGAAGTATACTTGGTTCGCCGGATTCGCGAGGGCTCCGTCCAGATCGGTCGTGAACCGCGCGCCCCCCGCCTGGGCCGCCAGCACCTCCAGCTTGGCGGGATCGCGGCCAACGAGGGTCGGGACGGGCATGATCCTCGCGTCCCCGCCCAGCGGCACGCCGCCCTGGTCGACGATGGCCTTGATCGACCGGAGCAGGTGCTGGTTGGCGCCCATCCGGCCGGTAACGCCGTTCATCACGATGCCAACGGAGTGGATCTTCATGTCGGTTTGGTGATTCGCCCGCAGATTTTCCCGGCCGCCGCGTTGCCGTCCGGCACTCAGGAATTGCCCGACGGTTTTTCCGCGGGCCCCGGTTTCTCCCGGCATTGGGGGACCGCGCCAGCCGGCAGCGGGGGAACGCCAGCCGTGCCCGCGGCCGGCAGCGTGCCGTCAAGCTCCTGCCGCCAGTGAGCCACATCACCGCCCGGGCAATAGACATAGATCATGTGCAACGGCTTGGCACCGGTGTTCGTCAACTGATGGAATTCGCCCGGCGGGAGAAACACGGCCTGGCCCGCCCGGATGTCGCTCCGTTCGGCCCCGACGCAGATCTCACCCTGGCCTTGGACCACGAAATAGATCTCCTCCTGCTTCTGGTTGTGCCAGGGCACCTGCCCGCCGTGCGGCTCCAGCACGACGTAGCCCATGGCAAAACCCCGCGCCGCGATCGGCTGGCCGGCTTGTCCCACCAGACCCCTCGTCCAGCGGCGGGCGGGAAAGCGGCGTCCGGGAATGGCGGCAAGATCGGCGATCTGCATGACCATGCGGTTCTGGTCCGGCGGGGCCACCCACGCCATCCTTTTCTCTGCCGCCGCCTGCCGGCCGGCGGCGGGCCCCTCTCACCAGCGCGACGTGACTCCGAGCGAGACCACCCGCCGCGGGGCGGGAACCGCAGGAATCTCCTCGAAGTTGGTGTCCCAAAGATTGTCCGCCTGCAGCGCCACCTCGAGATTGGGGGCCTGCCTTGGCCGGAAGAAAATCCCGAGCGATGAGATCACCGCCTGATTGCCGCCAACGGTGCGCAGCGGGTTCGGCTCCTGCACCCGTGCCTCGTTGTCCATGCGCAATTCAAAGCCCCCGCCCAGGCGGGCCGTGATGGCCGCGGTCAGCCGTTGTTTGGGGAAGTTGAGGGCATAGAAGCTGCCGTCGACGACCGCTCCCCGGTAGTCGGCGCGCTTGCGCAGCACCGTGTAGCCGAGGACCACCTCCCCGAACGGCAGGGAGCGCCGCCAGACCGCCTCCGCTCCCACCGTGTCAAGATCGACCGGGTTGGCCGTCCGGGCGAACACCCCCTCGCGGAACGTCCAGTCCACCAGCTGATCATCGCGCCGATAGAACACCGCCACGTGGCCCTGCCAGCCTGGGTGGGCCCGGTCGTAACCCAGTTCGACATTGTGACTGACCGAGCGACCAAGGTTGGGATTGCCGCGAAAGAGGCCGGCGGTGGCGCTGGAATTGAGCGCGGTGTAGGTGGGCACTTGCGTGGACTCGGCGTAGCTCAAATGCAGATTCTCCGAGCCTCCGTCAGGCGCCGACCCGCCCAGCGCGATCTCCGCCAGGGGCGACACCGCCGAACGATCCCGGTTGGTGTCGTCATAGGTAGCTCCGGCCCGAAGGGTCAGCCGGCGCCCGGGCGCGAGCATCCAGGACTTTTCCGGGACGATCCCGAGCTTGACGTAGTCCCGCCGGTGAAAGCGGCCATAGATGAGTGAGGTCGACTTGAGGTCGTCCGTGAGGATCTCGGCGTTGTAGGCCACCGCAAACGCGTCGAGCGTCGCGTGGCCGGACAGCGCCGCCGCTTCGGCCCAGGTCGTGTGCTGAAAGGGGTGAACCGCGCCGACGGGCGCAAACCGGTTGAACGCGTAGTCATCCTTGTTGCGCCGCCAATAGACACCTGCCTCCAGCCAGTCGTCGGCGCTCCACTGTTGCCGGTGGTTCAGCGCCACAAGGACCGTCTCCAGGTTCTCGGTCTCGTCCGAGTTGAAAGGCGTGTACAGGTTGGGCCATCCGAAAAACTTCCCCTGGTAGCCGTAAAAGAGATCGGTCTGGCCGCCGGCGCCGGCCAGCTGCAGCCGCGCGTTGACCCGCCCGAAGCGGTAGTCGCCGAACGGCCGCGAGCCGTCCGACGCCGCTTGCGAAACCTCGGCATCCGCCGCCAGCTTCCGGCCTGCGATGGCCTTGGTGCCGACGACGCCCTCGTAAATGCCGGCCCGGTAGGAATGGTATTGGCCCCCGGCCACATTCCATTCCCCCCGCGCGCGCACCGGCTGCCAGCCGTAGGCCACGGTGCCTGCGCCGGCGTCGAATCCCTCCAGTGCGTTGTCCGCGCCCGTCAGAACCTGCGGGGCCGAAAGCATGGCGGGAGCCACCGGAATCTCCGCGAAATAATGCCCGGTCTGCGGGTCGTAGAGGCTGACGCC
>JBAIXJ010000632.1:0-1954 GCA_037916645.1 Opitutales bacterium
TCATCAGGATGGTCATGACCTCGGAGTTGGCGCTGGTCATGTACTCGCCCATGTGCATGCCGTAGCACTGGGCGCGCGCCAGGCCGGCCCCGCGCTCGCCCCACGGCGGGTACTTCATCGCGCGCACGGCGGCCTCCGCCTCCTCGGCGGTCGTGACCAGCGGCACGATGATGCCGTCGGGCCCCAGATCGAGGGCCTGCTTGATCATGGTTCGGTCGTTCCACGGCACGCGGACCACCGTGCTGACGTCCGAGCCGTTGGTGGCCTGGAGCATCGTCAGGACATTGTCCCAGTTGAGCGCGGTGTGCTCCGCCTCAAACCAGAGCCAGTCGAGCCCGAGATGGGACATGATCTCGGCCACGGTCGGGCTGTTCATCGTGATGGTGGCGCCGAGGCACACCTGGCCGGCGGCCAGGGCGCGCTTCATCTTGTTGGGTTCACGCTGACCTTTTGCGTTCATCGTTTTTCCCGGTCTGGGTTGGTTGATCTGGCGTTCGAAAAGCAAACCCGCCGCGCGCCTCAGGCCCGGCCGTCGAGCACCTCCAGCAGGCGCTGCCGCACCTCCGGGTTCGACGCCCGCTCCGCGTAATTGCGCTGGGTCAGGCCCGCGAAATCCTCGATGTCGACCCGGCCGCCGTTGGCCACGAACCACCGCGCCTGCTCCAGGTAGCCGCCGAAGCGGTCGGGCGCCACCATCGTCGCGCGCAGCACCGTGTCGTGCATCGCGGTCAGACCGTTGACGACGGGGATCTCGTTGATCGCGTCCGCCAGCCGCTGCGGCGTCAGCACCCGCGCGCAGCTCCGGAGGATGTCGAGGTGGTTGAACACCGCCCCGCGGATGATGGTCTGCGCGCCCATGGGGTGCATCTCGTGCCGCGTCGGGTCCGCCCCGTGGGCGAGGAGCAGCTCCGCCACCTCGCGCCGCAGCTGGGCCACGGCCGGCTTGGGCGGCAGCCCGTTGTGGCCGGTGACGGCCACGATCAACGGGGGCTGCTGCAGCGCGCCGCCGAGCCGGTTCACATCGGCCCCGCGCTGCTCGACCAGCTCGCGGACCGCCGCCAGCACCGAGGCGACGGAGGCGCGATCCTGCAGGACCTGCTTGATGCCGTTCTCGATCGCCGCCACCAGCTCGTCCGCCAGCGCCTGCGCCGGCCGCTCCGCCGGCGGAATGTCCGGCGCGATGCGCTGCAGGTAGGAGCGGTAGTAGGCCGCCTTGGCCTCGGCCGGACGATCGAAGGGGCGGATCAGGTCCATCATCGCCTGGTTCTGAAACTGCGCCGCGAGCTCCATCGGCCCGAGCCCGCGGGCCGTCGTGATGGCGGTGTTCGCGCCGCGCTGCAGCACCACGCGCGCGAGCTCGAGGTGACCGTAGAACACCGCCTGGAGCAGGACGGTGTGCCCGTTGAGATCCCACACCGCGTCGAGGTGCGCGGGCCGGCGGTCGAGGATCACCTCCGCGGTCCGCGCGCTGCCCGAATGGCCCGCGAGGTGAATCGCGAGCGCCTGCGAATCGCGGTGGCCGAACGCCGGGTCGGCCGGCGCGGCGGAATGGTCCAGCAGGAAGGCGACGGCCTCCGCGTGGCCGCGCGCGGCGGCCCAGAGCAGCGGCGTCCACCCGGCGGCGTTGTGCTGGTTGGGATTATGGCCCGCCTGCAACCACGCGGCCAGGGCCGCCTGGTCGCCGCGTCGCGCCGCATCGATGCCCATGTCGATGCCCGTGAGTTGACGGTTCGCACTCATGATACCCTGACTCCTCGAGAAAAGCTGGAAACTCGGATTTCGCCGGTGTGGCGAATCTGGGTACGCCGCGAATTTGTCCACGCCGCGGGCCGACGCCAATAACAATCTCCGCGCCGTCTCCGCCGCCGCATAGTATTCCGATTTGATGACGCGATCTTTTCTTTTGTAGGCCGCCCGCTTGCGGGCGCCCGTACGACGTCGGGTTTTGGCGCCA
>JBAIXJ010000633.1:0-2401 GCA_037916645.1 Opitutales bacterium
CGAGGTGTGATACCGGAGGACGCCGCCGGAGTCGGGCCGCACGGTCTTGCCCCAGGACGGCGGATTCTCCAGCGCCCGCGCCTCCTCAAAGCCCGGCGGCAGCGCCAGCTCCTTCTTCACCTCCTGCAGGAATGCCGATTCCTCCGCGCCCGCGGACCGGATGGAGGTGTCCGCGTTCAGCACGCGGGAATCGTTCTTGTCGAGAATGACGGTGATCTGCGCCGACAGGCTGCCGGCGAGGAGCAGGGAGGCGAGGGAACAGAAAGCCTTCATGGAAGCTGGAGGAAGGGAAGGCCCGCCGGCGTCGGACCGGGCCCGCCGGTCGATGCCGGACGGGATTCGGTCAGTGGTGGCGGGCGCCGCTGAGGAGCAGGGCCGCGAAGACGCCCAAATGAGCAAGAATGGACAGTGAGCCGACCACGATGCCGAACCAAGCGTGAATGGCGCCCCGGATGACGGGGTGCTGCTTGCGTTTGCGCAGCCCGGAGATGCCGAGCGGCACGGCCACGCAGCCGAGCGCGAAGCCCAGGCAGGGGATGACGCTGAAGACGCCGAGGTAGTACGCCGCCAGGGCGTGCGGGTTCTTGTACGGAATGACGCCGCCGGTGGCGTCGCCGGTCACCGGCGGAGGCTGCGGAATCTGGGTCGGGGGGACGGCGGGCGGTTCGCCCGGCGCCGGGGCGGGGGTGGATGGGGGCATGGGAAGCGAGGCTCAGGGGAACAGGCCGCGGCGCTGCTTGGCGTCCGCGACCCGCTGGATGCCGAGGGTGAGCGCGGCAAGGCGGCGGCTGAACTTCATCTTCCGCTTCTGGTACTCGATGCTCGCCTTCGCCTTGTCGAGGATCGCGTGGAGCTTCGCCATCACCTCGTCGCGCGTCCAATAGTAGTTCTGCAGGTTCTGAAGCCACTCGAAGTACGACACGATGACGCCGCCGGAATTGCAGAGGACGTCGGGGATGACCTCGATCTCCTCGCGGGCGTCCAGCACGCGGTCGGCGGCGTTGGTCGTCGGGCCGTTCGCCGCCTCGGCGAGCACGCGGCACTGGAGCTTCGGGGCGTTGACCTCGGTGATGACCCGCTCGACCGCCGCCGGCACCAGGACGGTGCAGGGCAGCTCGAGCAGCTGCTCGTTCGAGATCGCCTCGCCGCCGTCAAAATCGTGCAGCACGCGGTTGAACTGGACGTACTGGAGCGCCTTCTTGATGTCGATCCCCGCCGGGTTGTGGAAGGCCGCGGTGTGGTCGGAGATGGCGATGATCTTCGCGCCGTATGCGGCCAGCGCCACCGCGCTTTCGCTGCCGACGTTGCCGAAGCCCTGGATGGCGACCGTGGCCTGGTTCACCGGGATGTTGAGGTCGTCGAGGTAGGCCTTGACGAGGTAACCGACGCCCTGGCCGGTCGCCTCGCGCCGGCCCTCCGAGCCGCCAAGCGAGAGGGGCTTGCCGGTGACGATGGCGGGCTCCACGTGGCCGACGTGGTTCGAGTAGGTGTCCATCATCCACGCCATGACCTGCTCGTTGGTGCCCATGTCGGGCGCGGCGATGTCGACGTGCGGGGAGAGGAACGGAATCATCTCCTGCATGTAGCGGCGCGACAGGCGCTCGAGCTCGCCCGCCGAGAGCTGGTAGGGGTCGACGATCACGCCGCCCTTGGCGCCGCCGAACGGCAGGCCGACGAGCGAGCATTTCCAGCTCATCCACATCGCGAGGGCCGCCACCTCGCCGAGCGTGACGTTCTGGTGGAAACGCAGGCCGCCTTTGGACGGCCCGGTCGAGAGGCTGTGCTGCACGCGGTAGCCCTCGAACACGACGGTCGTCCCGTTGTCGCGCTTGATCGGCAGCGCCACCGCCATGCAGCGGCGCGGGTATTTGGTCCGGTCGCGGAGCGCCTCCGGGAGGTTGATCGCGTCGGCGGCCTTGTCGAACTGGCGGCACGCCATGCGGAAGACATCAGAATCGTAGAGTCGGGAAACGATGGCCTTGGACATGGGTTGGGGTGACGGCGTTGAAGGGTTATTTTGGCGCCGAGTGTGGGGGACCGGCGGCCGGGTGGCAAACGGCTTCCGTGCGTTCCGGGTAGGGTCTTCCCTGCAGATGCGCGCCCTCCCCGCAGCGCGACGGGCGGGGGCTGACGGGAAGCGCCCTTGCGCCCGACCGGCGCGGCGGCAACACTCGGGCCGGATGCGGCGCAAAGGTTCATGGCTGGTCTGGTGGCTGGGTGGAGGCGTCGTCGCGGCCGGGCTCTGGCTCGCGGGTTGCGCCGCCTGGCTCGCCGCCCGCGATGCCGACGATTTCGCCGTCCGCCGCGGCGAATCGCTGCAGCGGCTCGGCGCGGAGCAGGCGCGGCTGCAGGCCGCGCTTGCCGAGGCGCGCGGACGGTGCGCGAAGCTCGCGGCGGACCT
>JBAIXJ010000634.1:0-15940 GCA_037916645.1 Opitutales bacterium
TCTACGTCACCGACTGGGCGAGCATGGACAACTCGCCCCGCAACGCGTTTCTCGTCGGCGGCGGCACCGCCGTGGACACCTCCTGCCAGATGGTCCTGTTCGCGCGCAACCTCGCGACGATCGCCGACCTCCTCGGCAAGGCCGCCGAGGCGCAGGCCTTCACCCGCGAGGCCGACGAGCTCGGCGCCACCATCAACCAGCTGATGTGGGATCCGGACCGGAAGTTCTATTTCGACCTCACGCTCGACGGCCGGCGCGCGCCGGTGAAGACCGTGGCCGCGTTCTGGGCGCTGATCGGGCGCGTCGCCTCGCGTGACCAGGCCAGGGCCCTCGTGGCGGAGCTGCGCAACCGGAAGACGTTCAACCGCCCGATGCGGGTGCCGACGCTCGCCGCGGACGAGGCGGACTACGACCCGGCCGGGGGCTACTGGCGCGGCTCGGTCTGGGCGCCGACCACGATGATGGTCCTGCGCGGCCTCGAGAACTACGGCTATGAGGATGAGGCCCGCGAGATCGCGCTGAACAACCTCGAGATGATCGGCCGGGTGTTCAGGGACACCGGCACGATCTGGGAGAATTACGCGCCGGACGCCGCCGAGCCCGGCCAGCCGGCCAAGGGTGATTTCGTCGGCTGGAGCGGGCTGGGGCCGATCGCGTGGCTGCTCGAGTACGCGGTCGGCCTGAAGCCCGATGCGACGTACAACGCGCTCGTGTGGGAGATCGACTCGCGCCATCCGGTGGGCTGCGCGCGGTACCGCTTCAACGGCCACGTCGTCACGCTGCGAGCCGAGCCGGATCGGTGGTCGCGGGGCCGGTATCTGGTCACGGTCGAGTCGGACGGCGATTTCACGCTTCATCTCCACCGGGGCCCGAGCGCCGGCAACTTCGCGATCCACGCCGGCAAGCAGCCGATCCAGTTCTGATGGCGGATCGCGGATTTCTTTCACCACTAATGCACACTAATTGGCACTAATCCGGCCGGAATTCGGATCAGTGACAATCTGTGTGCATCCGTGGTGAAAAGAACAACCCGCTCATCTCCCGCGAATCACCCGCCTTCGCACGAGGCTGCGGCCGGCTGGCGCGGATGGAGCCGACAGCGGAAGGAGGTCCTTTGGGCGCGAAGGCAGACCAATTGGCGCCAATTCCGTCCGATCAGTGAAGATAAGTGCGGATCAGTGGTGCAAACGAACCGGACGTCCCGCGCTCAGACCATGTTGTCCGGCTGCTGCTTCTGTTGCTCCTTGATGAGCTCGTCGGCCTCGTCCTTGAGCACGCCGGCCCGCTCCTTTTCCATCAGCTCCTCGACCTCGGGAATTGAAATCCGCGGCTGCTTCTTGCGGATCTGCTCGTACGCCTTGATCACGGCGAGCCAGCCGCGGTACGGATCGTCCTCCGCGCGGCGCTTCTCGAGCTGCGCCTTGATGTCGCCCGCGCAATAGGCCGCCATCAGCATCCAGCGCACCTTGCCCTCCGCCGGCGGCACGTCGGTCTGCATCCACGGCATCGTCTCCTCCCCGATGATCAGCAGCACCGCGTCGCTCTCCTTGCCGAACCGCATCACGGTCTCGGCCGCCTGCTCGGCGTCGGGCCCGGTGATGTCGGTCTCGAGCACCTTGATCGCCGCGACCGCCTCCCGGCGCGTGACGGGCTCGGCCCGGGCGGCCGTGAGGCCGAGGAGGGCGAGGAAGATGACGGCGAGGAGGCGGAGTTTCATGGCGGCCAGTCGGCGGATTCAGACCCAATCTATGGCACCGCCGCGGCGATGCAACGGGGATTGCGGATTCCTGATGGCGGACGTTTTTCCTACACCAAGGTCGCGAAGTAAGCCAAGTGATCGCGAACCGAAGAACGTCGATTCTTTTTCACCACCAATGCACACGAATCTGCACGAATCTCGTCCCGGGCAAGAATCGGGACGGCGGGTGTTGCCTTGATATCATGGCAACGGAGGCCATCGAGAAGATGAGATTCCCCACTACTCCCTTCCCGTCTTTGCCTCAGGCGACGGAAGGAGCACCCGAAATCCGACTCTTCATTTGGCCGATGCAAACGGAGGCGACAGCGCGATGCAGAGGTCTTGCGCTCTTGGCTTCCTTCGCGGCCTCCGTGTGGAAGATCACCCGTCACCCGTCATCAACGTCCTGTGCGGCCGGCGCGTGAGGCGCACTGTGCCGGCGGCCGCCGGTTTTGACGTGCGTCGGGGCGGGGCTTGCGTCATCCATGCCCGCCATGAGAAGCCCGGAGCACGCGCGCGCCGTCGGCCTGATGGCCGCCGCGGCCCTCTGCTGGAGCCTCGGCGGCCTGCTGATCAAGTCGGTGCCCTGGCCGCCGCTCGCGGTGGCCGCCGGCCGCGGCTTCATCGCGGCGGCGTTCCTCGCGGCCTTCGCCCCCCGTTTCCGGTTCACCTGGTCGGCGGCGCAGCTCGGCGGCGCCGTGGCCTACGCGGGCACGACCGTGCTCTTCGTGACGGCGAACAAGCTGACCACGGCCGCCAACGCCATCCTCCTCCAGTACACCGCGCCGGTCTGGATCGCGCTGCTGGGCGCATGGTTTCTCGGCGAGCGCGCGACCCGCGCCGACTGGATCACGATCGTGGTCGTGTTCGGCGGCATGGCGCTGTTCTTCTGCGACGACCTCCGGTTCTCCGGCGTGGCGGGCAACCTCATTGCGCTCGCGAGCGGCGTGGCCTTCGCGTCGATGACGCTGCTCCTGCGCAAGCAGAAGGACACCTCGGCGGAGGAATCGATCTTCCTCGGCAACCTGCTCGCCGGCGTAATCGGCCTGCCGTTCATCCTGAAGGCGGGCGCGCTGCCGGACGCCCGCGGCTGGATGGCGCTGGGCCTGCTCGGCACCGTGCAGCTCGGCCTCTCCTACCTGCTCTACGCGCGGGCCATCCGCCATGTCACGGCGCTGGAGGCGGTATTGATCCCGGTGATCGAGCCGATCCTGAACCCGATCTGGGTGCTGCTGGCGCTCGGTGAGCGGCCGGGACCGTTGTCCCTCGCCGGCGGCGTGATCGTGCTCACGGCGGCGACGCTGCGCGCACTCCACAGCATCCGCGCCGCACCGGTGGCCGCGCCCCCGCCCGCCGCGGTGTGAGGCACCCGGCGCCGCCGGGGCGGCCTCGATGCCCGCCGATCGGCCCCAGTCCCCGGCCGGGACGAATCGCGCCGCGCCGAACTACGTGCGTTTCGGGTCACCGCCGGGCGGTGCGGGCGGGCGCAGCTGGATCAGGACGTTGGCCGCGGTGATGAGCCCGCCGCCGAGCAGCAGGTTGCCCGTGACGCTCTCGTTGGCATAGCTGAACCCGGCCCAGGCGGAGAACCATCCCGGCAGAAAGAGCACCAGCAACGCCGTGAACACCGGCTCCAGACAGTAGATCAGGCCGGCCTCCGTCGCCGTGATGCGCGGCTGCCAGGTGTTCATCAGGCTGAACGCGCCCACGGTGCAGAAAAGCGTCAGCAGCAGGGTGAATCCGAGCCAGGGACCCGAGCCGGGCAGCACCGGCGCGGCGGCGAGCCGCGGCGCCACGGCGGCGGCCAGGACCAGGAACGCCGCCGCCTCGAGGGTGAACATCACAAACGTCACCGGGATCGGCCGGTTGCCCGCGAACTCCGGACGCTCGAGCCAGAGAATCTGGCCCATGAAGAAAAGCGAGCTGATCAGGGTCTCGAGCTCTCCGCGCCCGAACCGCAGCGTCTGCCAGTCGAATCGTCCCAGGATGGCGACGCCGGCCAGCACGAGCGCGCACGAGATCCAAACCGTCCACGGCGGCAGCCGCCGCGTCCGCAGCGCAACCCAGAGCGGAATGAGGATGGCGTAGATCTGCGTCAGGAAGGCGGAGGTCGACGCCGAGGTGAACTGCAGGCCGTCGTTCTGGAACAGCATGCCCAGCGAAGCGAAGAGCGCGAGGCCCGCAGCCTGCCGCACCTCGCCCCGCGTCAGCCGCCGGAGGGCGCCGCGCTGCCAGACGGCGAGGATCGCCGCCGCGAGCACGAAGCGCGGCGCGATCGTGCACGCCGTGATGAACCAGCTGCCGCTGTCCGGGAGCAGCCGCCCGTGCACGAGCGCGATCGCCTTGATGAGCGGAAAGCTCAACGCCCAGAAGACGTTCGCGACCACCAGCATCAGGACGGCGCGGACATGCAGGGCGGAGCGCGGAGGAGACGTCATGACGGCGGAATCGCGCAGCCTACGCGGCGGACCGGCGCGTCCAAGCCCAAACCGGATGACAGATCCGCCTTCTCCCACGAACGCACGCAAATGTGCACGAATGCTTCCGGGGTCATCCGAAAAGGATGATCACCGGACGACGCAATCTTCGCCCGCCCCACCGGTGGCGCCACCCTTAGGCTGATCCGGTTCGGCCGGTCAGGCTGCGGCGCAGCGCCGCCTCGAGTTCGGCCGGCCGGAAGGGCTGGACCAGGCAGTCATTGGCGCCACCGGTCACCGTCAGCACCCGCTGGGCTTCGGCGGGATCGCCCGCGACGGCGGTGATCCACACCTGGCGGTTTTTCTCCCCGGCGTGGCCGCGCCGGATCTCCGCGATGACCGCCGTCCCGTCGGGTTCCGCCAGCTGGAGGTCGAGCAGCACGAGGTCATAGGTCCCGCGGCTCAGGCGGGAGAGCGCGAGGCGGCCATCCTCGGCGAGATCCCAGTGGCAGCCGAGGTTCTCCAGCATCTTCTGCGTGAGGCGCTGGCTGACCGGGCTGCCCTCCACGAGCAGGATTTCCAGCCCGAGGCCGCCCGCCGGCACGGTCCCGGCGGACGCCGCAGGCGCGCCGGCCCGCGGCGCCTGCAGGCTGGCGGCGAGCAGCATGCCGAGCGCCTCGTGCCGCGCCGGTTTGCGCACGAGCGCCCGGAACCAGCGGCCCGGTTCCGCGCGCGCCGGCGCGGGGAAATCGACGGGAATCAACGCCACCACGGGCCGCGAAGTCAGCTCCGGACGCTGCGTGAAGATTCCGCGCCACGCGTCGGCCTCCGCCGCCCGCAGATCGACCACGGCCACGTCCCAGTTCTCGCCGGCCAGCTGTTCGCGCTCGCAGGCCACCGCCCGGGCGCCCCAGATCTCCGCCAGCCCGGCGAGTTCGCCGCGGAGGGCGGGCGAGGTGCTCACGAGCCCGACGACGCGGCCCCGGAGCAATCCCGGATCCGGCAGGCCGTCGGGCCGGGCGGGGACCGCCACCTCGCCCGCGACCACCGTGAACGTGAAGGTGCTCCCGCGGCCCGCCTCGCTTTCGAGGGCGATCTCGCCACCCATCATCTGCACCAGGCTGTGGCAGATCGCGAGCCCGAGGCCGGCGCCGCCGAACTGGCGGGTCGTGGAGGAGTCGATCTGGCTGAACGGCTTGAAGAGCTTGCCGCGCTCCCCCGGCGCGATGCCGATGCCGGTGTCCCGCACCGCAAAGCTCAGCCGCCAGGCCTGCTCCGCCCGGGGCGCGGATGCCCCGGCGGCCGGCGCCCGCTCCGCGCCCACGGTCACCTCGATCTCCCCGGCCCGCGTGAACTTGACCGCGTTGCCCACGAGATTCACCAGCACCTGCCGGAGGCGGGCCGCGTCGATCAGCACCACGGGCGGCACGCCGGCCGCCACGGAGTGGAGCAGCTCGAGGTTCTTTTCCGCGGCGTGCGCGGCAAAGAGGTCGAGCACCGACTCCAGCACCTCCAGCGGACGGCACGGCTGCGGCTCGAGCGACATCCGGCCGGCATCGATGCGGGAGAAGTCGAGCACGTCGCTGGCCAGCTGCAGGAGCGACTCCCCGCTGGTCCGGATGGTCTGGACGTACTCGCGCTGCTCGGAGGCCAGCGGCGTGTCGAGCAGCAGATCGGTGAAGCCGATGATCCCGTTGAGCGGCGTCCGGATCTCGTGGCTCATCATCGTGAGGAACTGTCCCTTGGCCCGTTCGCCCGCCTCCGCGCGCTCCTTGGCGTAGACCAGCGCGGCCTCGACCTGCTGGCGTTCGGTGACGTCCTCGACGACCGTGATGATGTGGGTGAGGCGGCCCGCGGGGTTGTACAGCGGCGCGGCGACACATCGCGCGGGAAACGAACCGCCGTCCCGCCGGCGGTGGCTGATCTCGCCGCGCCAGGTGCGGCCCGACTGCACCGTGGCCTGGATATCCTGCCGCTGCTCCTCGGTGGTTTCGCTCGCGGCGAGCAGGCGCGACGGCTGCCCGACGATCTCATCGCGCCGCCAACCCGACATGGCGCAGAAGCCGGCGTTCACATACTCGATCCGCCGGTCGGGCCGGACGATGACGATGCCGGCGCGGCTCTGCTCGGCCGCCTGGACCAGCTTGTGGATGAGATGCCGTTGTTCCACCCCGCGGCGCCACACCAGCAGGCCGGCGAACGGCAGCCCCAGCAGCAGCCAGACGAGGCCCGCCGTGCCGGCCCCGGCCATCCACTGATCCTGGCGCAGGTGGTCGGCGGCGCCCTCGAGCGCCAGCACGTCCGGCCCCGCCCCGGCGGTCCCCGCATCGATCACGGCGTATCCGCGGACCCATGTTCCGGCGGAGCCCGTCGCCGGCCCCTCGAACGCGGCGCCGCGTTCGCGGAGCGCCACCCGCAGGGACGGCGGGTCCACGATCCCGGCGATTTCGTCGCCCGGATTGGCGACTTGCTTTGAGTCCGGCGGCTCGGAATCCGCGAGCAGGATGAGCCGGGACGGGTCCGCGCCCCAGCGCAGGAGGCGGAGGGAGCGCTTCTCCGGGCCCACCAGTCGGAGGCGGGCCAGGCGGGTCTTGACCGCGAGATACGCCGGACTGGTCAGGTCGACCGGGGTCCCGGTCAGCCGGCGAAGGATCTCCCCATCAAAAGCCAGGGCGCAGCGCCGGGCATCGTCCATCAGCTCCCGGCGGGTCTCCTCACGCTGGCGGTCGGCCCGGCGCCAGCCGAGCGCCGCACCCGCGACGCCGACGAGCGCCCAGGACACAATCAACACGGTCCGACGGGTTAGGGGCCGCATGGGCAAGGTTACCGATCGAGACACGGCATCATCGCGAGCGACGGGCGGAGGTGCAACCCCCGAATGGATTCCGCGTCGATTCGCGATTTGCGAATGACCGACGCCGGCCGCCCGGCCACCACCTCAGGGCCGGTGGGCCCGGCACGCCCGCCGCGCGGTCACGGGCCCGGCGGCGACCCGCCCCCGGACTCCGGCCCCGGACCGCCCCCGCCCAGGCGCGCCTTCCGGCGCTGCTGCACCGCCTGGCGCAGCAGGAATTCAATCTGGCCGTTGACGCTCCGCAGTTCATCGCCCGCCCACGCCTCCAGCTCCGCCCAGAGCCGCGGGTCGATGCGGAGGAGAAAGGCTTTGCGATCTTCGGAAGCCATGGCGGTCAGCGATTGAGGCCGGCGCGCCTGCGCACGTCCTCGACGAACAAGGAATGCTGTTGCGGCGAAATGACGAGACAGCGGTCCGGCCAGCGCAGGACCACCGCGTGCTCGCCATCGGTCAGGTAGACGCGGAATCTGCCGAGGCGCTTGCTGCGAAACCGGCCGGCGACGGCCCCCAAACCGTCGTTCCCCGCCACTTTGAACGCGCCCCGCAGGGCCTGGGGATCGACGTCCGCGCTCAGCAGGCCGGCCAGCGGGAAGCGCAGGTGCTGGAACGGCCGATCGATGCGCAGCTCGTCGGCGGTCAGGCGATACTGTTTCACCCGCGCCCCCCGCCAGATGACGGCCAGCAGCGCCAGGATGCCCGGTTGCAGGAGGAAGACCGGCCAGGGCGCCGGCCGGCGCTCGCGCAGCATGGCCACGGTGACCGCCACCAGCGCGAGCAGCATGACCACAAATACGAACGCGGTGACCAGACGCACCCGGCTGCCCAGGGGCGCGGGCTCGAAGACGGCGTCGGGCTGAAAGCGGGATCCCGGCATGGCGACAGCCCTCAGCGGCGCTTGATCATGGCCTGAAGGAACTGCCCGGCGTGGAGCGTGATGCCACCCTGCGGCTCCCAGCCCAGTGCGATCGCCTCGTTGACCTCCCGCGCGAGCTGCTCGAGCGCACGCTTGGCCGAAAACACATTGGTAACGGAGATGATACGATATTGCATGACGGGAATGGATTGGCGGATGGACGACGTGCGGCACTCCGGATGCCGCCCAGGGGAGGCGGATCAATTGTACAGCGTGCCGGTGTTGACGACCGGATGCACTTCGGACTCGCCGCAAAGCACGACCAGCAGGTTGCTGACCATCGCCGCCTTGCGTTCCTCGTCCAGGTGCACGACCTGCTTTTCGGCGAGCTCCTTGAGGGCCATGTCGACCATGCTCACGGCACCGTGCACGATCTTCTGGCGCGCCGCGATGATGGCCTCGGCCTGCTGGCGGCGCAGCATCGCCTGCGCGATCTCGGGCGCGTACGCGAGATGGGTCAACCGCGCCTCCTCCACCTCCACGCCGGCTTTGGTGAGCCGTTGCTGCAATTCGGCGCGAAGCGCCGCCGAGACGTCATCGCTGCCGCCGCGCAACGTGATCTCGTTTTGCTCCCCTTCGTCGTAGGCATAGCCGCTGGCGAGATGGCGCACCGCCGACTCGCTCTGGACGGCGACGTAGTGCTCGTAGCTGTCGACATCGAAGCAGGCCTGGGCGGTGTCCCGGACGCGCCAGACGACGACGGCGGCGATCTCGATGGGATTGCCGCGCTTGTCGTTCACCTTGAGCTTCTCCCCGTTGAGGTTGCGGGCGCGCAGCGAAATCTTGACCTTCCGGTTGAAAGGGTTGGTCCAGAAGAAGCCGCTGTCCCGCACCGTGCCCTTGTAGGCGCCGAACAGGATGAGCACGGCGGCCTCGTTCGGCTGAAGGGCAAAGAAGCCGCCCGAGGCGATCACGGCGACCACCAGGCCGACCGCGGCGGTGACGAACCACCAGCCGGCCCCGGGCACGCCGTCCTTGGCCCCGATCACACCGTGAACGAAGGCCCATCCGGTCCCGGCGAAGAGGAGGATGGTGAGGAAGAGGCACAGCCAGCCGCCGGCTGCGCGAACGGTATTCTCGCGATTGACCGCGAGTGGAGAGACGTCGGGATTATTCATGGCAGGAAAACGAAGGATGACTGCAGGACGCCGAGCCAGAGGAACTCGGGGCCGGCGGTCGGCAGGTCCGCAACGACGTCGCGGAAGGGCGGCAATACCGAAAGAACCAGGTCCGCCGCAATGAAAAGGACGAGCATGAGCGCGGCACAACCCGAGCCAGAGCGCGTCCCATTCGATGCCGTAAGATGTTGTCTTATCATGACATCCTTAATTAGATACCATAGTGATATCATTTTGGTATATGCCATGTCAAGCGCAATTGAACCGTGACTCCAACCGCGACCGCGAACCCGCCCGCCACCCACGCCGCAATTCAGAGGGATCAAAAACGAAGCGCCGCCGGGAGCCAGGCTCCAACGGCGGCGCGACGCTTGGAAAAGGGGAAAGGGTTAGCTGGAAACGTGACCCGAAACGAGCTTGGTCATCTCGAACATGCTGACCTTGGCCTTGCCGTTGAACACAGCCTTCAGCTTGTCGTCAGCGTTGATCTGGGTCTTCACCTTCTTGTCCTGCAGACCATTCTTCTTGATGTAGGCCCAAAGCTTCTTGGTGAGTTCGGTGCGGGGCAGCGGGTTGCTGCCGACAACAGCGGCGAGAACGGCGTCCGGCGTGACCGGGGCCATGAACTTTGCGTTCGGGGTGCGGGCGGATTTCTTAGCCATAGTGAGGCCCGTCATAGTGTCCTTCCCCCCCAACGCAATGAAATTCTAGAGGGAAAACGGCCGGATTTTCAGAGGAGAAATCGCGCGCGTCCGCCGCTGCTTTGGGCTTGCCTCGGAGCGGCGCGCGCGCTCATCCGCCGCGTTCATCCACCTGCACGAACTGCCGGTACAGCGCGGCGTAGTGGCCGTGCAACGACAGCAGCTCCGCGTGGGTGCCGCGTTCCACCACGCGCCCCTGGTCGAGGACCAGCACCAGGTCGGCGTGCCGGATCGTGCTGAGGCGATGGGCCACGACGAGACAGGTGCGGCCGCGCAGCAAAGCCCCCAGCGCCCGCTGGAGCCTCGCCTCCGTGAGCGCGTCGATCGAACTGGTCGCCTCGTCGAGGATCAAGAGGCGCGGGTCGGCGAGCAACGCGCGCGCGAAGCACACCAGCTGCCGCTCCCCCGCCGAGAGGCCGCTGCCCTTCTCCCCCACCTCCGTGTGCAGGCCGCGGGGCAGCCCCTCGAAGAGATCCAGGCAGTCCAGCCGCCGCGCCGCCTCCCGGGCCTCGTCCTCGGTCGCCTCCGGCCGCCCGAGGCGGATGTTGTCCAGCACCGTGCCGCTGAAGAGAAAGCTGTGCTGCTGGACCACCCCGGTCTGGCGGTGCAACGAACCGCCGGTCAGCGCGCGAACGTCCCGTCCGTCGATCAGCACCCCGCCCCGCGTGGGAAGGTAGAACTTGGCCACCAGGTTGACGATCGACGTCTTGCCGCTGCCGGTGTGCCCCACGAGCGCCACCACCCGTCCCGGTTCCGCGGCGAAGCTCACGTCGTGCAGCACGAGGCGCCCCGGATCGTAGCCGAACGACACCGCCCGAAACTCCACCCGCATGCCCGGGTCCGGCCCCCCGCCGGCGTCGCGCGCCGCGGGCGTGCGCGGGTCGGGCAGATCGGCGGCATCGGGCGCATCCTCCCAGTCCGGCTTCAGGTCGAGCAGGCGGAAGATCCGTTCGGCCCCCGCCATGGCCACGAGGGCCTGGTTGTACTGGTTGCCGATGACGGCGATCGGCGAGAAGAAGAGGTTCGCGAGGAAGAAGAACTGGATCAGGCTGGCGAGCTCCATTTCGTGGTGGAACGTGCGCCAGCCGCCGAGGAGCAGCAGGACCGCGATGAAGAACTGGCTGTTGAGCTCCAGGATCGGCAGCAGGATCGCGGAGGTCCGCGCCAGGGCCACGTTGTAGCGCGCGTGGTCGGCCAGCAGGCGCCGGAACAGGCCGGCGTTGGTCTCCTGGCGCACGAAACCCTGCGTCACGCGGATCCCGCCGACCGACTCCGCCAGCGTGGCCGTCACCCGGCTGAAGCTCTCCTGGGTGGCGCGGCTCAGCCGGCTGAGTTTGAACCGGAAGCGGCGGTTGACCGTCCAGAGGATTGGCGCCAGCGCGAGCACGACGAGAAACAGCGACCAGTCGCAGAACAGCATCGCGACCGCGGCGAAGGCCATCATGCCAAACTGGATCAGGCTCACGAAGAAGACGTCCTGGATGCCCGCCCGCACCGCCTCCACGTCGGAGGTGACGCGGCTGATGATCCGGCCGAGCTTCACCCGGTGGAAGAAGCTCATCGGCATCCGTTGCACCTGCCGGAAGATGTCGGCGCGCAGGGCGTTGACGGCGGATTCGCCCAGTTCCAAGGCGTACCGCTGCCGGAAATGGAACATGAAGTCGGTGACGACCGCCAGCAGCGCGTAGCCCGCCAGCGCCCAGGCCAGACCGCGCAGATCGTGACGCGACACCGGACCCGCGATGATCCGGCTCATCGCCCAGACCAGCGCCGGCAGTTGCACCGCGCGGACGGTGGAAAGGGCGACCATCGCCCAGAATTTCCTCCGGTGCGGCCGGAGGTAACCCAGGAGGCGGCGGATCAATCCCCACTCGAGGGGCTTGAACTGGGGCTCCTCCTCCTCGTCCGCCGCCCGCGGGACGACGGTGAGCAGGTCGAGCCTCGTGGCGGGGCGGCTCACGCCGCGCCTCCTTTCGCCATCAACTCCTGCAAGTCACGACTGTCCACCAGCTGCAGGCTGGCCACATGCAGGTAGGGCCCCGGCACCTTCATCAGCTCGGCGTGGGTGCCCCGCTGCACTATGCGGCCGTCGTCCATCACAAGGACAAAATCCGCCCGGCGCAACGTGCTGAGCCGGTGCGCGACGATGAACGTCGTGCGCCCGGCAATGGCGCGCTCCAGCGCGGAGAAGATCTCGTGCTCGGTCTGCGAATCGATCGCCGCGGTCGGATCGTCGAGCAGCAGGATGGCCGGCTCGAGCAGGATGGCGCGCGCCAGGGCCAGCCGCTGGCGCTGGCCGCCGGAGAGCGTCACCCCGCTTTCCCCGAGCACGGTGGCGTAGCCCTCCTTCAGTCCGAGGATGAAATCGTGCGCCGCAGCAATCCGGGCCGCCCGCTGAATCTGCTCCGGCGTCGCGTCGGGATGGCCGAAGGCGATGTTGGCGGCGACCGTCTGGCTGAAGAGAAAGCTCTCCTGGAAGACGACGCCCATGTTGCGGCGGAGATCATTCAGCTCGAGGTCGCGGACGTCGCATCCGTCGACCAGCACCCGGCCGCCGGTCGGATCGTAGAAGCGCGGCACCAGGCTCATCAGCGCGCTCTTGCCCGCCCCGGTGGGGCCGAGGACCGCGACGCACTGGCCCGGCGCCACCTCGAGGTCAATCTCGTGCAGCACCGGCTGGTGGGGCTCGTAGGCGAAGGACACGCGGTCGAACCGCACCGCGCCGGTCAGCCGCGGGCAGCGGCGGGCGCCCGGACGGCTCTGGACCTCGATGGGCGCATCGAGGATCTCGAACACGCGCCGCGCCCCGATGAGCGCCTGCTGCACGCTGTTGACCACATTGACCACGTTGTTGACCTGGCCGGAGAACTGCTCGAGCAGGCCGGCAAAGACCACCAGGCCGGCCCCGAGCGGCAGCCGGTCGTGGGCGACGAGCCAGCCGCCATACCCGAGCAGCACCATCATGTTCACCCGCGTCAGGAAGCCGACCGCCGGGCTGAACAGGCTCACGCGCCAGAAAATGCCCCGCTGCTGCTGCAGGACCGCGTCATTGGCGCGCACAAACCGGGCGCGATCCTCGGCCTCGCGGCCGAAGCCCTTGGTGACGGCGATGCCCTGGATGCTCTCCGCCAGCGTGCGCACCATGACGTCGGCCAGCTCCCGGTTGCGGGCGTACTCGGGCTGGACGCGGCGGGAGAACTCGGCGGCGGCGAGCCAGAGCAGGGGCGTGGTGGCGAGGCACGCGACCGTCAGGCCCAGGTGCAGACTGCCCATGTAGAGGACATACACCGTGAGCGAGATGATCATGATGAAGCTCTGGATCAGGACCTGATCCAGAAACATGCGCACCGCCTGCACGTCGCCGGTCACCCGGTTGATGATCGAACCGGTGGAATTGGCGTCGAAGAAACGAAAGCTGAGCCGCTGGAGCTTGTCGTAGACCAGCCCGCGGAGGTGCGGCACGATCTCCTCCTGGGTCAGCCGGTTGATCAGCACGCTGTAGAGATAATTCAATGCCGCCCGGGCCACCGCGAACACCAGGATCAGGGCCGCGAGCGCGCCCACGACGCCGACGGGCGACCAGGCGGCGGGGAACCGGAGGCGGAACCCGGCCGACGGCAGCGGCGTGCCCGCCACCTCGTGCCGGATGTGATCGATGGCCTCCCCGGTGAAATTGAGGCCGGCGAGGCCGATCGTGAGCAGCACGAGCTGGAGACCGAGGACGGCGAGGCAGCGGCGCCGATACCGCCACACCAGGCCGAAAAGCCGGCGGATCAGGCTCCAGTTGGACAACGGCGGGGGCGACGCACTCATGGGCTTCGACGCCCCGCGGGGCGACAAGGAGCCGGCCCCGCGCCGCAGGCGGACCGGCAACAGGCGTGACGGCCGAACGTGACGAGACAGCGCATGGGGACCCCGGACACGCCAAGATTTCGCAGGCAAACGCGAGACGTTCCAAGTGAAAAGTCCGCGGCCGGGCACTATTTAATTCCCTGCGCCCCTCGAAACGGCTTTAATGCCGGCCATGGCTGAAACTCCAACTCCTGGCGGCCTGAGCGCCCAAGGCGGACCGGTGCTTCCTTGGGGCCAGGCCCTGTTGACGAACCCCCTGCTGAACAAGGGGACCGCGTTCACGGATCGGGAGCGCGACATCCTGGGCCTGCGCGGCCTGCTGCCGCCGCGGGTCTTCACGATGGAGCAGCAACTGGTCCGCGTCTACGGCAACTACCAGCGGAAATCGAGCGACCTCGAGAAGTACATTTTCCTGACGACCCTGCAGAACCGGAACGAAATCCTGTTCTACCGGCTCCTGCACGAGCACGCCGAGGAGATGATTCCCATCATCTACACGCCGACGGTCGGCCAGGCCTGCCTGGAATACGGCGCCATCTTCCGGCGGTCGCGGGGGCTGTTCATCAGCATCCGCGACCGCGGGCGGATCAACGAAATCATGCGGCACTGGCCCTATGCCGACGCCCGCATGATCGTGGTGACCGACGGCGAACGGATCCTCGGGCTCGGCGATCTCGGGGCGCTGGGGATGGGCATCCCGGTGGGCAAACTTTCGCTCTACACGGCCTGCGCCGGGGTGCATCCCTACTACTGCCTGCCGATCACCCTCGATGTCGGCACGGACAACACGAAGCTGCATGAGGATCCGCTGTACATCGGCCTGAACCAGAAACGGGTGCGCGCCGAGGAATACGACGCGTTTGTCGAGGAGTTCGTCCAGGCCGTCCGCCTCACCTTCCCCAAGGCGCTGATCCAGTGGGAGGACTTCGGCAACACCAACGCCTTCCGCCTGCTCCGGCGCTACCGGGACACGGTCTGCAGCTTCAACGACGACATTCAGGGCACGGCGGCCGTGGCGCTGGCCGGCCTGCTGGCCGCGCTGCGGCTCAACGGCGGACGGCTGCGCGACCAGCGTCTGCTTTTCCTCGGCGCCGGCGAGGCCAGCACGGGCATCGCCGAGCTCTTTGTGGCGGCCGTGCAGCGCGAGGGATTGAGTCTGGCCGAGGCGCGGGCGCGCTGCTGGTTCGTGGATTCGCGCGGCCTCGTGGTGCGCAGCCGCGCCCATGAGCTGGCCGAACACAAGCTGCCGTTTGCGCACGATCTGCCGTTCGTCGCGACGCTGGCCGAGGCGGTCAAGGCCTTCCGCCCGACCGCGCTGCTCGGAGCGGGGCGCACGCCGCGCATGTTCACGCGGGAGATTGTCACCGACATGGCGGCGATCAACGCCCGCCCGATCATCTTCGCCCTCTCGAACCCCACCTCGAAGGCCGAATGCACGGCCGAGGAGGCCTACCAGTGGTCCGAGGGCCGCGCGATCTATGCGAGCGGCAGCCCGTTCCCGCCGGTCACCTACGGCGGCCGAACCTTCGTGCCCGGCCAGGGCAACAACGTGTACGTCTTTCCGGGCATCGGCTTGGGCGCCCTTGCCTGCGAGGCCGCCCAGGTCACGGATGAGATGCTCCTCACGACCGCGCGGACGCTGGCCAGCCAGGTCAGCGAACAGGATCTGGCGAGCGGACGCATCTATCCCTCGTTGACCCGCATTCGCGACGTGTCGGCCAGCATCGCCACCGCCGTGGCCGAGGTCGCCTACGCCGCGAATCTGGCCCGCCGCCCGCGGCCCGCCGATCTGGCGGCGGACATTCGCAGCCAGATGTTCGACCCGGTGTATCGGAACTACATCTAGGAACGCGCCCCGGCGTATTATGGGCGCTTTTGGCGGCCAGCCGCCAAGTTACTGAATTTCCCCGGGGGGGAATTTGTGGTTGTGGGGCGCGGCGGCGCGCGTTGACGCTCTGCGGTCCTTCGGCCCCGCGTGGCAGGGCTGGCGGCCGACCCCCGGCTGCAGTGGTTCCTCTTTCCAGTTCCAGAACCCTACGAGCAAAGCCATGAATGCCTATGTCGCAGAAGTCCTCGACGTGGTGGCGCGCCGCAACGCCGGCGAGCCCGAGTTTCTCCAAGCCGTCCGGGAAGTCCTGGAGTCGCTGGGTCCGGTGATCGAGCGGCACACCAAGTACCGCGAGCACCGCATCCTCGAACGTCTGGTCGAGCCGGAACGACAGATCATGTTCCGCGTGGCCTGGCAGGACGACGCCGGCCGGACGCAGGTGAACCGCGGCTTCCGCGTCCAGTTCAACAGCGCCATCGGCCCGTACAAGGGCGGCCTGCGCTTCCACCCGAGCGTGAA